>JAQWJZ010000004.1 GCA_029248105.1 Flavobacteriales bacterium | reverse complement strand
GGGATTCTGAAAGTTATCTCAATATTTGGGTCTGTGATTTATCTGGAAACACTTTAGGCTTCGCTCAATTTCCTGGAGGACCAGCTTCTTCTGACGGCGTAGTGGTAGATTACGAATATTTTGGATCAATTGGCACGGCTCTATATCCTTATAATTTAGGAAGAACTTTAACTCATGAAGTTGGTCATTGGTTAAATTTACGACATATTTGGGGAGATAGTTATTGTGGTGATGACCTGGTTGATGACACTCCAACCCAAGAGTCTGCTAATGGTGGTTGTCAAACTTTTCCATCAGTTAGTTGTAATAATGGGCCTGATGGAGATATGTTTATGAATTATATGGACTATAGTTATGACAATTGTCTTCATATGTTTACTACTGGTCAAAAAAACAGAATGATTGCAGCATTAAACAATAGTCGTAGTGGATTATTAAATAATAATTTATGTACTCCCTATTTAGCTGGTTGTACTGATTCACTAGCTAATAACTTCAACCCATTGGCTACCGCTGAGGATAGTTCATGTCAATACAGCTGCATAGATTATAGCATAAATATTTTAACTGATTGCTGGGGTGAAGAAACTTCTTGGGAGCTTATAAAAAATGGTGATATAATACAATCTTCTCCAACTAATTCTTATGAGGACAATACCTTATATGAATACAATTTATGTCTTACACAGGGGTGTTATACATTTAGCATTAATGATAGCTATGGAGATGGTTTAAGTGGCGGTTCATATTCATCTTGTAATTCAGATGGTGATTTCTATATTTTAAATAATAACAATCCTATTGTGAGTATGTCACAAGCTAACTTTGGTTCAAATATTAGCTTTGAATTCTGTGTTGAACTTGTATCAGGCTGTACTGATTCGGTAGCTACAAATTTTGATATCAATGCTCAGCTAGATGATGGATCGTGCGAGTATTATGAACCAAATGCATGCGATCTAATTGTAGATGGATTGTATGTTGATAATATTATTCATAATAGGGCAAGGTTTAATTGGCAGCAACCCAATATTTTGCCTTCACATTATATGATTAGATATAGAGAGTTAGGCTCGTTTTCATGGACAGTAATAACTGCTGGCTCTATCAATACAACTCCCTTTACGGGCACAAGTAGAAACAGGTACTTTCTAGAGCCAAATACAACTTATGAATGGTCGATTAGAAGTCGATTATTAAACGTAAATGGAAGTATAGATTGTCAATCTCTATGGTCTGAAAATTCACAATTCACAACTCTTGAAAGTTGCCCTAATTTAATTGACTTATCGGTTGAAACTGAAACTAACTGGGTTACTTTTGTGGCTCAAGCACCAAGTAACGAATGGGGAGTTTGGCAATCTAAGGCAAAAATTAATGAAATTGGAACAAATAGTTACAGATATGTCATTGGTGATAATGATGGTAATATAAATACTATCAAGGGTAATTTCACTGCTGATACAGATTATCAATGGCATACTAAAGCATGGTGCACAGGTAATGTTGATGAAAATGGAAACTCTGATTTACAGTATCATTCTTCATGGGGAGAATTTTCAACATTTAGTACGCAAAGTTCTTGCGATAAATTACCTATCAATTTAAATACGAGTTCCAACCTTTTACAAACTAATATTACAATGAATTGGGACTCCCCTGTTTCAGGAAATCCAGATCATTATTTTATAGAACTTAAAAATCTTTCAACTAATCAGATTTGGCAATGGAATAACATTCCTGGAAATGCTAATTCAAAAACAAAATATAATTTAGATAACGGACCATATATTTGGAAAATTAGAGCGTCTTGTGGCACAAATGGTACAACATGGGCAACCCCCTTTAGTGACATTGTATTTTATAATTTGGGAGCCTCTAGAATTAGTAAGTCATTCCATTTTGAAATTTATCCCAATCCATCTAGAGGTCTTTTTTATCTAGATTTCATTTCTGATGATTCTATTGAAATTAAAGTTTTCAATTCTATGGGGAAAAATATCAAAACAATTACTGCTTTGAACAAAACAGTTATTGATCTCTCAAATTATGCTAAAGGCATCTATAACGTATTGATAAAATCTGATGATAAAATTTTTAACAAACAGATAGTTTTACAATAATTAATGAGTTGAAGTAATTATATCTAAGATTCATAATTCTCACTATTGTAGAATCATAATAACATGTCTAACTTTCTAGTCGAGCACAATTCGTTTTTCTACCGTACCATCATCATAAAGATAATACATAGGTATGCCCTTTTTAAAATCAATTTCTTGCCCCAATAAGTTAGTGATTTGAAGTAGCTTTTTAGATGATGTTGTTAGGCCTTCAATACCCACAGAATTCAAACATTCCAATTCACAATCTGCTAATGATGAATAAATACCTGAACCATCAAGAGGGTCAATACATGCCTCATCAATACACCTAAAGCTAATCACTTCCTCGTCATCACAAATACCATCGTCATCCTCGTCATTGTCAATGATAACACCATCTTCACAACTTTCGCAAATACCATCAAGGTATTGGCATGATAAATCGTCAACAGTAGCATATTCAGAATAATTACAAGCTAAAGAATCTATACAGCCAAAAGCATCTTGGCATTCTACGGATAATTGCCAATTGTAGAAGTAGTAATAATAATCTTGTGAGTTTGAGGTAGTATTGGCAGTAATACTTAAGTAATCTAGAATATTGATAGGAAATATATCGGTTTGAACATTATTGTTTCTGTATAAACCTAAGTTATTTCCCAAAACACCGATTTTGTAATCGATACCTTCTTCAATATTGTAATTCAATGGTAAAGTATTTAATCCTTCACTCAAAATGAAGTTTGCACTATAAACTTGATTATCGTTATTGTCTAAAATCTCAATCTCAACAACAAATGAGGTTTGAGCATAAACATCAACTGAGTTTATTGTAACATCATTAAGACAGTCAAATACCATATCATATTGGTCATTATCATGATAACCACCGACACCGTAACTGAAATTATCTGCAGGACCCCCATTAGCCACCAGCGTATTTGCCGTTAAATCATAATTATCGGATAATGGATTGGTACAGCCTAAATTTGCTGCTACACAACTACCGTCATCAAAACAGGCTTCTGGATTATAATTCAAGGAAGATATTTCCGTACAGCCATCTACATAACAACAACTGTTATCCTCAATAGAAGCGTTGGCATCGAAATTAACAGCAGCAGCATCGGTACAACCACATTCTTGTCCCAATTCAAATTGTACTAAGTCATTAAAATAAATTAGATTTACTCTATCGTATCCAGAAGTGAAGTAGATATCACAATTGATAACAAAACAACCGGGCGCCCAACGGGCATTGCCAGGGTGAGACTCCAATTGCACCCAGCTATCTGATTGAGGGGTATATTCCCAAAGCTCACCACTATCTAAAGGACCATGATTATCACCATCTCCACTAAGTAAATACCCTTTACCGTTATAGGAAAATTGCGTCCCTGCTACCCTGCCTTCAGATGGAAAAACATTTAAAGTAATCCAACTGTCCGTTTCAGCATCGTATTTATAAAAATCGTTATAGACATTTATATTACCATCTATGCTGTTACCATGTCCGAAGCCTACATATGGAATGCCATCAATTCCAAAATAAAAAGGGTGATGTCTGTCACCAAAAACAAAATCGGCTTTTTGTGACCAGCTATCTGAAGGAATATCGTATTCCCACCAATCGCCCAAATTAGAGGTATTACTACCCAAGCCTACATAGACTTTATCGTTTACAAGTATTAAAGCAGGGTGACTTCTTCCTGCTGAAGGAAAACTGGCTAATTGTGTCCATTCATTATTAGGAATATCATATGCCCACCAATCGGTTGGGTAATCGGAATTGAATTTCCCAAAACCTACATAAGCAGTCGTATTATTAGATACACCATAAGCGTATCCTCTCGGACCACCAGGAAAATTAGCCAATTGCTCCCAACTTTGAGTTTGAGCATCGTATCGAAAAGCATCTTCAAGGTATTCTCCTAATTCATTCTGACCAGCCATGACGAAACCGTAACGGTCGTTAGAAAATGTAACAGGATGATGTCTGCTATCTCCAGAATAAGAAGGACTTGATTGCCAATTTTGGGCATTCAATGTGAAAGAGAATAAAAGGGCTATAAAAAAGAGTAAACGTATAAGATTCACTTGAAAAAGGTTGTGTTAGTAATAAGGTACAAAAATACTGAATTTTGTTTTCAAGTAGAAGTTCAAACAAATACTTAGAATAGCATTAAACATATTTGTATATAACTATATGCTATCTATTCAAAAATATTTACATTTGCGCTCACATTTTTAATGGTCGCGTAGCTCAGCTGGATAGAGCATCTGCCTTCTAAGCAGACGGTCACAGGTTCGAATCCTGTCGCGATCACAAAAAAGCTCAACAATTTTATTGTTGAGCTTTTTTAGTTAAATTCGTCTTATTCTTAAAACCTAAAGCCATGTACAAAATCCTTACTCTGCTGTTATTATGCTTATATCTAAGTAGTTTTTCACAAGAAAAGAAGTTAAAATTTGGGATCGAACTAACACCTAACTATTCAATTGCTAATGTATTCATTAAGGAACCCTTACATGATAGCATTAAATTCCTTGAGGAACTTTCTAGACAAGAAGACGTATTTAAACGAAAAAAACTATCTGTTAATGCAAAAATATTTACTGAATATGAATTAAGTCAAAAAACTAAAATTGGTATTGGATTTGGCTTTCAAAATAATGGAAGTAGATATGCGAATTTTCATTTCGGCGATGAAATTAACCCTGAAAATGGTGATTTTACGGCATCTAATATCAAAAAAGTTACACTTTTAACAATTCACTACCATATTGAAGTACCCTTATACCTTAAATTTTACATCAACGATAAAATTTACAGCCAAATGGGGTTAAGTTGTAGTTACAACATTTACAACAAAACTGTAAGTAAAATATATTATACTGACCAGCCAGCAAGAATAACCACACAAAAAATTAAACATTCTTATGCTCCTTTTAGAAAAATAAATTTGAATGGAAATGTAGCCTTTGGAATAGACTTCTATAATACTGATAAAATCACCTTGTTTGCTAACCCCTATGCACAATACAGTTTTTTAGGTCAATATACAGAGGTACTAATAAACAGGAAAATGCTTTCTGTTGGAATTGGCTTATGGGTAAAACTTTAGGTCTTACCTACCCTTTTTCAGTGGGAATTTCATTCGATAATCGACCTTTACATTACCTTTAGAAATATCGTTTAGTTTACGTTTCAATAAGCGTTTCTTGATAGCACTAAGATAATCTGTAAAAAGCACGCCTTCAATATGGTCGTATTCATGTTGTATGATTCGGGCTTTAGTGCCATCATATTCTTCCTCTATGGTATTGAAATCTTGGTCTTGATAACGAATACGAACTTTAGAAAGACGTGATACATCTTCTCTAATACTTGGAATGGACAAACAACCTTCATTAAAATTCCATTCTTCGCCACTTTCTTCGACTATTTGAGGGTTGATGAATACCTTGCGAAAGCCTTCCATATCAGCGTCTTCATCGGCAAAAGGGCTACCATCCACAATAAATAGACGGATACTCCTACCAATTTGAGGTGCTGCTAAACCTACTCCACTAGCTTCATACATGGTTTCAAACATGTCTTCAATCAACTCTTTTAAATTGGGATAGTCCGAAGAGATCTCTTCAGCTTTCTGTTTTAAAACCTTTGTTCCGTATGCTACAATAGGTATAATCATCTATAAAAGCTCTTGTATAAGTTGTTCTATACTAATGCCTTCGGCATCAGCTTGATACGTTTTAACTAATCGGTGTCTCAGAATAGGCTCAGCTACAGCTTTGACATCTTCTATATCTGGTGAATACTTACCATTAATAGCCGCATGACATTTAGCCCCTACTACCAAAAATTGAGAAGCTCTAGGTCCTGCACCCCAAGCAATAAACTGATTCACTCTATCTGTTGCCATTGCTGTATTGGGACGTGTCTTAGCGACTAACTTAACAGCATATTCCATTACATTATCGGCAACTGGTATCTTGCGTATTAAATTTTGATAGTGCAATATTTGTTCGGCATTAAGAATTTTATCTAATACCACTTTTTTGTCAGAGGTAGTATTTTTAATAACTTCTAGTTCCTCTTCATAAGAAGGGTAATCCAAAACAACATTAAACATAAAGCGGTCGAGTTGTGCTTCTGGAAGTGGGTAAGTACCTTCCTGTTCAATAGGGTTTTGAGTAGCTAACACAAAAAAGGGCTTGTCCAATTCATAACGACTTCCTGCTGCTGTAACGGCTTTTTCTTGCATCGCTTCTAACAAAGCTGCTTGTGTTTTTGGTGGCGTACGGTTTATCTCATCGGCCAAAACAATATTAGCAAACAAAGGGCCTTTGTTAAAACTAAATTGTCTATTCTCATCAAGGATTTCAGAACCCACTATATCAGATGGCATCAAATCAGGAGTAAACTGAATTCTGTTGAATTTTAACCCTAAAGACTGAGCTATGGTCTGAACTAACAAAGTCTTTGCTAAACCAGGTACACCGACTAGCAAACAATGACCTTGACTAAAAATAGATATGAGGACGTTTTTAACGACTTCATCTTGCCCTACTATAACTTTGGCTATTTCCTTTCTAAATCTCTCGTAGGATTCTTTAAACCCATCTAATTCATCAACTTCTGACATCTATTCTCTTACTTTTTCCAATTATCATTCCATACACAATCAAAATCTTTTTTGATATCTATGTAGGTTTCCTTTAATTTATCTTTCTTCCATTCATTCAAAGCCTGAGCTTTCATCTCCTGCAAAGCTACACTCTGAATACGGTCGTAATCTTCTTTCAAATTTGCTTGATGTTCTTCAATAATCCTATCTACATTGATAATACGACAGCCTTTGCGACCATCAAAACTAACAAAAACGGTAGGCTTTGAATATTCGTTTTCTTTTAATCCATCAATAGTAGAGGAAACAGAAAATTCTAATTCTTCTAATACAAATGAAGATGAACCCGTTTGTGGATTCACAATCACTCCCCCATTGTTTTTAGATTCATCTTCTGAATACTTAATGGCTAACTGCTCGAACGACAAGGTATCTTTTGCCATAAATTGAATAATGCTATCTAGTTTGGTCTTAGCCTTTTCAACAGCATTAGAACTAATATTTGGTTTAATAAGGATATGACGTATATTGAATTGCTGTCCTCTTCTCTTTACCATTTGTATAAGGTGAAAACCGAACTTTGTTTCTACAACATCTGACAATTCGCCCTCTTGCAAACGAAAGGCTACCGATTCAAATTTAGGAACAAGCTTACCTTTCTTCACAAAACCTAAATCGCCACCAACTTTAGCAGATCCTGGGTCATCAGAATACAAAGACGCTAAAAAAGCGAAATCTTCACCATTTTGAACACGTTGCTTAAAACCGTTTAACTTTTTAGTGATGCGTTCTCTTTCGGACTTATCTACTTTAGGATAAACAACTAATTGAGAAAGGTATATCTCTTCAGGAAACAGAGGTAAGCTATCTTCTGGAATTTTATTATAAAATTTCAACACTTCTTGAGGTGTAACCTTTACACCTGAAGTTATTTTACTTTCCATACGCTGAGCCAAACGTTGTTCCTTGAAAATAGTTTGAAACTCTTCTCTTATTTGAGAGATGGTTTTACCAAAATAATCCTCTAATTTTTTCTCTGAACCTATCTGACTCACAAAATAATCAATACGTTGGTCAATAGCATCATTTATTTCATCCTCTGTAACTTCCAAACTATCTATTTCAGCTTGATGGCTTAATAGCTTTTGAAACATCAGTTCTTCCATCACTTCACACCTGAGGCTGGCATTGGTAACATCAGAGGCTTTTAGTTGTAGGTATTGCTGTTCTATTTCAGATTTTAAAATCGCTTTATCACCAATAACAGCGACCACCCCTTCTACCATTTCTTGAGCTAATAAAGGCAAAGTGAAAATTTGAAAAGAAAATATTAATAGACTAATTTTTTTCATACTGAACATAATTTTTAGCAAGTGCGTTTTGATATAAATCCATCTCTACATGTTTAAGAAAATTAATTTTTCTTCTATTTACAATAATAGATTGTATTTGATTGCTTACCATTTCCAAAGGTGAAACGCTACCCTTTGATTTATATTTTTTGACGTGAAGAAAATAATAAAAATCATTATCTACAAATTCTATGTCTTTGCCCTTATAGAGGGTTCTAGAAGTATAGCTTTCGGGAAAAGCCTTAAAGATATCGTCTACATAAAGCCAATTATCATCTAGGTAGTAGTCATCAGCAAATTGATAACAGTAATCTTCTAGAGATAATTTACTTTCATCATCATCCTTTTTAAAAAGACTTTTTACCTTCCAGAGATAAGGTACTTCTTTCTTTAGTTTGATATAATTCACCTTTACCACAGCATCTTTTAAGATGAAGTTTTGTTTATTCTTGGCATAGTAAGTTTCTATTTCCTCCTCACTTACAAGAGTATCGAGTTTTTGGTTAAGTAATTCTTTTTGATAAGAATAAATCAAGAGGGCATTTTCGTAGCTCTCTACTTGAGATTGAACATTCTGCTGAAGTAACGGTAAGTTGATTTTAGCCTTTTGAACTAGTAGCTGTTCCTTAGCCCACTTTTCACAAAGTGTTCTGAGTAATTTCAAGCTATCTTCATCACTTAGGTCTGGAGACATAAGGTGCTGAATGTCAGAATAATATAACTCATCACCATAAACGGTAACAAGAAGATTGTCTGTATCACTATTGAAGAAATTACAGGAAAAAAGCCCTAATACTAGAATAAATAATAAAGCTTTTTTCCTCATAATTTTTTACGAATTTATTAGTCTACCAATTTATAAAGAACATCGGTATAAACTTCGGCAGGATATTTTTTCTCTAACTCTAATTTCCAAGCCGCTTCTAAATAGTTTTGGTAATTAGTAATTACCTCTCCTTTAGCCTCTTCAAATGTTTTTTGCTCCCCATTTTTGAGTTCTTTAACGTCAGCAAAAAATACCGAACCGTCTAGGTTAGATTCATTTTCTGTAAGTCCTTTAAACCAATGGTTATCGACAGCATTGCTTTTACCTTTTTCAAAAGAACGTGAAGATATTTTAAGGTTATTAGCTCTGTATCGGTTCATCAATTTTAAAATACGTGTGTCACTTAAATAGAATTCGCCTTTTCCAAAGCCTAAATAACTCATTTCTTCAGAGGTCAACACACTAGAGTTATAGCGGTTGTTCAATAGTGTTCTTACTCTACTAGCTGTTAACTCATCGTTGGAGGTGTAAACTGTTGTTAAAGCTCTTTCGTCCCACTGGTAATTTTCTTTAGTTAAGTTGTAGTAATTTAACAAGCCTGCAGTATCGTCAATAGCTTTTGACCATACTTTTTGATCCATTAAATCGAATAACATGATACCATCGTGGTACTCTTTCATTAAAGCCTTGAACTCGGGGTATTTTTCTTCTAGCTTGGAGTCCTCATAATCCAAACAGGTTTTGTTTACCCACTCTTCGTATCTCTGTTTTACTACTGGACAGCTATTTGCTGAATCTACATTGATTTTGTTTGCTGCTAAATAATCAGCAAAATCATCTTGAGTGTAAGCGATGCCATCTAAAGTAAACATGGTTTTACCGTCAGTAGTATAAGACGCTCTATCCCATTTTTTATAATTGATTTTACAAAATGGGTCTATGTTGTTAGAATAGTTACCACCTAAATCAATATTTAATTGATTTAGTCTAGGTATATAAAAGTCAGTATGATCAAGAGGGCTACGACTTCTACCTTCAGAGAAGTTGTACTCATCTTTAATTCTTGCAATTAAAGATTCTACTCCTCTATTGCTTCTACTATCTCTCTTAATTTTATTTTTGATATCCGCTTCAGAATCTTCAAACGAAGGTATACCTCTTCTGTCTAGTAATTTAATAACATGCCAACCGTACATTGTTTGAATAGGTTTTGAAACCTCTCCTGCTGAGCTTAGGTTGAAAGCTGTGTTTTCAAATTCTGGAACCATCTGACCAGCACCAAACCAAGGTAACTCACCGTTATTTTTGGCTGAACCTTTATCATCAGAAAATTTAGTCATTTCTTCGAATGATGCACCATCACTTAAAGACTTCATCAATTGTTGTAATTTCTCTTGATTAGCTGCCTTTTCATTAGAGGTTGCATCTTCTCTTTCTTCTATCATGATATGAGCAACTTTAACTTCTCCTCTGTTAGGTCTTTTATCGGCCGTTTTTAATATGTGGTAACCGAATTGAGTTCTAAAAACATCAGAAACCTTTCCTACTGGTGTATTGAAAGCTGCCGATTCGAATGGATAAACCATACGGAATGCTGAAAAGTAACCCAAATCACCATTATTGGTTTTGGCAGACGGGTCACTAGAATATTCATTGGCTAATTTACCGAAATCTTCACCCTTTAGAGCTCTATTTCTCAATCCTTTAATTGTGTTGTAAGCATCTAAAGTATCTTGAGGAGATGCATTATCAGCAACACTAATTAGGATATGACTAGCTTGCACTTCGTACTTCATTCTTTCATAAGCCTCAGCGACTAGTTCATCTTCAGCAGCTTGGTCAGTCAGATAAGGACGAGCAAGTTGCTTTCTGTATCCCGCTAACTCATTTTTAAAAGTTACAGATGTATCCATCTGATTTTCTTGGGCATACAATACTTTTCTTTTGAAATCAATAAATAGATCAGTGTAATCGTCCAAGTATTTTTGGGTTACCTTTTCTTCATTATTGTTTTTGTTGAAAATTGACTCAAATTCTCCAAGTTGTACCTTTTCTGGTCCTACTTGCATAACCATATCAGGATCATCACCTGTGGAAGAAGTCATTTTAACTGGTGAGTTACCACCTGCCATAGCAATACTTGAAGTAAGTGCAAAGGCTAATAAAATTAGAATTTTGTTCATTTTGTTTAAGTTTAATTATTAAATAAGTTTATCGACTATAGTTAGGTGCTTCTTTTGTAATACTTACATCGTGTGGGTGGCTTTCGGCCATTCCTGCAGATGTTATTCTTATAAATTTTGCTTCTGAAAGTGCAGCGATGTTGTGAGCACCACAATATCCCATCCCTGCTCTCAATCCACCAATCATCTGGTGAATAACTTCATCTAAATTTCCTTTAAAAGCTACTCTACCAACAATACCTTCTGGCACTAGCTTTTTGGCATTATCTTGATTAGATTGAAAGTAGCGATCTTTAGAACCTGCCTGCATAGCTTCTACTGAACCCATACCTCTGTAGGTTTTAAATTTTCTACCTTCAAATATGATAGTTTCTCCAGGTGCTTCTTCAACACCTGCAAAAATTGAACCTAACATGACAGAACTTGCTCCTGCTACCATAGCTTTTACAATATCTCCAGAATAACGCACACCACCATCTGCAATGATAGGTATACCTCTGTCTTTTAGTGCTTTTGACACACTAATAATTGCTGATAGTTGAGGAAGCCCTACCCCTGCTACTACACGAGTAGTACAAATAGAACCTGGACCAATGCCTACTTTAACAGCATCTACACCTGCATCGGCTAAAGCTATAGCGGCTTGTTCAGTAGCAATATTACCTGCAATAATATCTATGTCAAATTCGGATTTTAATTTCTTAACGGTATCGATAACTCCCTTACTGTGACCATGTGCAGTATCTACAATAATAGCATCAACACCTGCATCTACTAGAGATTGGACACGCTCGCTAACATCGGCAGTAACACCTACTGCAGCTGCCACTCTTAATCGACCATATTGATCTTTGCAAGAATTGGGGCGCGTTTTGTTTTTCATGATGTCTTTGTAGGTAATTAGTCCGACTAATTTACCATTTTCATCAACAACAGGCAACTTTTCAATTTTATTAGCTTGAAGAATATCCTCGGCATTTTCTAAATCGGTAAGTTGAGTAGTAATCAAATTATCAAGCTTTGTCATAACTTGAGAGATTGGTCTAGAGTGATTTTTTTCAAAACGCAAATCTCGATTAGTCACAATTCCTACTAAATCACCTTCATCTGCAATAACAGGAATACCTCCTATTTTATTTTCTTTCATTATCTCTAAAGCATCACTAACAAGAGAATCTTGAGGCAATGTTATAGGATCGAGAATCATACCACTCTCTGAACGCTTGACCTTGCGCACTTCAGCCGATTGCTCAGTAATTGACATATTTTTGTGAAGTACCCCAATGCCACCGTCTTGAGCCATAGAGATGGCCATTTTTGCTTCTGTAACAGTGTCCATCGCTGCAGATACGATAGGAATATTCAATTTAATGTTCCTAGAAAACTGAGTAGATACATTGACTTGATGTGGTAAAATATCAGAATAATCTGGTACTAGCAACACATCGTCGTATGTCAATCCTTCGCCTATTATTTTCTGATTGTAATCCATACTCAAAAATTAGTGTGGCAAAGGTAGTAAAATCTTAAACAAATAGAAGATATTTTAAATGAGATTATCGAAATAGCATTATACTTCCACCCTCGTGTAATTGCTCACCTTGTGCGTAGTCAATTTGAATACTATAAATATACACTCCATCTGGTGCAAGTGAATTATTAATAGTACCGTCCCAAGCCTCATGTATGGAATTGGTTTCGAAAATAGCTTCTCCAAACCTTGTGTAGATTTTCAAACTGTAATTTTGAATGGCATTTTCTCCATAAACAACAACTTTCCATTCGTTATTCTTCAAGTCTTGATTTTGTGGTGTAAAGGCTTTAGGAATAAACAGTAAGGGAGATTTTGAAATACATAACTTATTTGATAGAACAGAATCTTTTCTATTTAGAGAATTATTGAGGTTTTCAGTAGAGAGAAGATAGACACAAACCTTACCTACATCAGACCGTATAGGCACATCGTATTGCATATCTGGATAAGCGTCTTGCAAATAGCTTTTTTCACCGTTAACTTCTTTCCATAATTCAATATGTGAACTCGATATAAAATTATCGTATTTACCACATTCTACTGAAATAGATTCTTTAGTGACGGATAGCGGAGTCAATTTTAAATTGTAGGCTACAGATGTATCCGTTATTCCACTGAACTGGGGCAACTTATATTCTTTACCACAAATATCTACTGGCTTGGACTTATAGTAATACACATTTCTTTCTGGCAAAACTAATGGGTCAATAGTTGTAAATTCATCATTAGTTAGATTGGCTTTACCCAAAAAAAATTGAAAACCATTTTCTAAATTAGACTTGTAAATATTAACGTGACTCAAATCTTCAGAATTAGATAAGACACTTACCTCTATACTATTTTCTCCAACAACGCTAACCCTATTGATATAACTGTACATAGGCACATCAATATCGGTAGTTACTATTTCCAATATATTGGATTTTGAGATATAATTAACGGGGCTTATTGTTTCTAACCACAAGATGTATTTGCTAGAATATTCAATAGGAAAATCATAAGAAGAATCCGTTTGACTAATAGCAATTGTTTGTTCTGGAAAAGGAATGCCGGATAACAAATCTTCTCTAGTTATTTTAAGCTGATAACCATCCATGCCGTACATATTGAGATAACTGTTCCAATTCAGCTGAAGAATGGTATCACAATTTTCATAGTCATACTGAAGGAAAACGGTAGAATGCGAATCGCTACGAACACTACTATTGCCCAAAGCATCGAAAGCTACTACACTGAAGGTTTCTATTTTTTGTTGAGGATTAGCGTTTTGTGTGGAGTAGTTCGTGTTGTTAATTCCCATTATGGTATCTAGCGGAATCCATAAACCAGAAATATCTTGAAAATAAATAACATAGCCCACAACATCTGTGGTTGTATTTACCCAGTTTATATCCACTTGCTGAGTGCTGTGATTAACACTAACATAAGTGATTAGTGGAGCATCTGGGTCTTGAGAAAAAGCCACAAACGACCTCAAAAAAAGCAAGGTTAATATAAAAGTTTTGAGAATTCGCATTATTATAATTAACTAACGGATAAGTCTACAACACTATTTTGGATAATTTATTTTTCATCATATCAAATTCTTCAATTATTTCTTGAACAATTTCGGCGGCAGGTTTGATCGTATTCATCGTTGCCGATATTTGACCGATTTCTAATTCACCTTCATCTAAGTCGCCCATGAACATACCTTTCTTTGCTCTGCCCCTGCCCAACAATTCTTGAAGTTCTTCTTTTGTTGCTCCATTTTCATAGGCTGTAATAATTTGATGATAAAACTCATTCTTTAAAAGTCTAACAGGAGTGATTTCTTTTAACATCAATTGGGTATCGCCCTCTTTGGCTTTTAGAATATAGTCTTTAAAATTTTGATGCGCCGAAGATTCTGGCGAAGCAATGAAACGACTTCCTATCTGCACACCGTCAGCACCCAAAGCCATAGCCGCCAACATTCCTGCACCGCTACCAATACCTCCAGCAGCAATCAAGGGTACTGAAACGGCTCTTCTTATCAGTGGAATAAGACACATCGTTGTGGTTTCTTCCCTGCCATTATGCCCTCCTGCCTCAAAGCCTTCAGCTACTATTGCATCTACTCCAGCATCAACAGCCTTCAAAGCAAATTTGACATTACTGACCACATGAACTACAGTTATTCCATGCTTTTTTAAATGACTAGTCCACTTAGCAGGATTTCCAGCCGAAGTAAATACTACCTTGACCCCTTCTTCAATAAGAATGGAAATATGATCATCAATCTGAGGGTAAAGCAGTGGTAAATTGACTGCAAAAGGCTTGTCCGTATGGGCTTGACATTTTTGGATATGCTCCCTCAATACATCGGGATACATAGAGCCTGAACCGATTATACCTAGCCCACCAGCATTGCTTACTGCCGATGCTAACTCCCAACCACTACACCAAATCATACCTGCTTGAATAAGTGGATATTTTATGCCAAATAATTGAGTAATAGTATTGTTCATTTTCTATCTTTGTTCCCGCAAAAATTAATGAAGCGAAATTATATAAAATTTACCAATGAAAAGAGATAACAGAATATTTGAGCTTGTTGAGGAAGAAAAAAACCGTCAAATATCAGGAATTGAGCTTATTGCCTCCGAAAATTTCGTGAGCGAACAAGTGATGGAAGCCATGGGTTCGGTACTGACCAATAAATATGCTGAAGGTTTTCCAAACAAGCGTTACTATGGTGGTTGTGAAGTGGTAGATAAGGTAGAACAATTGGCTATTGATAGAGTCAAAGAACTCTTTGGTGTTGAATATGCCAATGTACAACCCCACTCAGGTTCACAAGCTAATGCTGCTGTTTATCTTGCGGTACTAAAACCCGGAGACAAAATATTAGGCTTTAACCTAGCTCACGGCGGACACCTTACACACGGTTCTCCTGTCAACTTTTCTGGCAAAACATATCAAACGAGCTTCTATTCTGTAAAAGAAGAAGATGGGCTTATTGACTACGATGCTATGGAACAAACTGCCATAGAAGAAAAACCACAACTTATTATATGTGGTGCTTCGGCCTACTCTAAAGATATCGACTACGCTCGTTTTAGAGCCGTTGCCGATAAGGTGGGTGCATTACTTATGGGCGACATCTCTCACCCTTCTGGACTTATTGCCGCTGGACACCTAAACAACCCTGCACCACACTGCCATATCCTTACAACCACAACTCACAAAACTTTACGTGGACCTAGAGGTGGACTTATCATGATGGGCAAAGATTTTGATAATCCATGGGGATTAAAAACGCCCAAAGGAAACATTAGAAAAATGTCTGCACTATTGAACTCGGCAGTATTTCCTGGCACACAAGGTGGACCTTTAGAGCACGTAATTGGTGCTAAAGCGGTTGCGTTTGGAGAAGCCCTAGAACCTGAATTCAAAGCGTACACGGCTCAAGTAATAAAAAATGCGGCTGTTATGGCACAGTGCTTTATAGATAAAGGCTATAAAGTTATTTCTGGTGGCACTGAAAACCACTGTATGTTATTGGACTTACGCTCCAAAGGTGTAACGGGTAAAGATGCCGAAAATACACTTGTAAAAGCCGATATTACAGTTAATAAAAACATGGTGCCTTTTGATGACAAATCACCATTTATTACTTCTGGTATGCGAGTAGGTACTCCTGCTATCACTACACGAGGAATTAAGGAAGATACCATTCCTCAAATTGTAGATTTAATAGACGAGGTATTGATGAATATCGATAACGAAGAAGTTATTCTTAGTGTCCGCAAAAAAGTAAACGACCTTATGAGTCAGTTTCCTTTGTTTGCTTATTAAAAATAAAAAAGTATCTATTAGTTACAATGATTAAATCAGTCTAAGCTAATAGATACTTTTAAATTTAATAGTTTTTTACTAATTGAATTTTTAAACAAGAATTAGCTTCAAAATTTATAGTTCCACTCCAAATTACTTCTCCATCAATACCATCTTCTATTTTATAAGAATATTGTTTTGACTTTAATTTACCCAAATCCCTTGTAACAGTAATGGCACCATAATCTCCACATTCAGGGTTTGAGGTATAAGAAACACTTGCAGCTGATGAACACACTAATTCCCCTCCGACATAATAAACCAAAGAAGTCACAAATCTATCGTTAATTAAATATTCCGAGACAGGCTCTGTATACCAAAAGACTACTTTACCCTCATATATACAACTTCCATCATCTTTTTCCGCTAAAGCATCGTAGTTTTTAGCTATAGAGTCCATACATCCTTTTACTTTATTGCAGCTGGTAGTTGTTGTTCCAATTAATAATAAAAAGAGTAATAAGGTAGATGCTACCCCTAAAGAATGTAATTTTTTCATGATTTAAATAAGTTTTAGCTAAAAGCCCAAATATACAAATATTATCATTATTGATAACCTAAATCAGTTCAATTGAAAGTAGTATTTGATAAAATTAAAATGCAACTTCTCATAGGAAAAAACATAAAAAACATTCGTGAGAAGAAAGGAATTCCCCAACAGGTCTTAGCCGCTCAATGTAATATGGAAAAATCTAATTTAAGTCGCTTAGAGTCAGGGG
>JAQWJZ010000003.1 GCA_029248105.1 Flavobacteriales bacterium | reverse complement strand
ATAGAATGATATAAATTCTAACCAAAACTTAAAAACATGAAAAAACAAATCTTACTTACCATCACATTTATTGGCCTGTGCCATTTGATATCAGCTCAAAATTTTACTGAAGGTATACAAACAGAGCATACATTTTCTTCTGGAAAAAGTCCTGCATTACATATACGATTTGACAAGGTGTCAAAAGATAACATTAAAGATGCGGCAACTGATATTTTCAAAAAGTACAATTCTAAACTAAGTGATGTTAAAGGTATTGATGATGAAAATATGATTGCTGATTTTACACTTTAAGAAAATCAAAAAGTTTCTAAAGGAAAAATGAATAATTACATATTTCTTCTGTATTGACCACCTACTTCAAATAAAGAATTTGATATTTGACCTAGAGAACAAATTTTAGCAGCCTCCATCATCACTTCAAAAATGTTTTGATTTTGGATAGCTGAGTGTTGTAGCTCCTCAATTTGAGTTTTAGAATTATCTAAATTATTAGCTATCAGTTCTTGAAGCATCTTAATCTGATATTCCTTTTCCTCTTGCGTTGCTCGAATTACCTCAGATGGAATAATCGTTGGCGACCCTTTAGAGTTTAAGAATGTATTTACTCCAATTATTGGGAATTCACCCGTATGTTTGAGCATCTCATAATGCATGGATTCTTCTTGAATCTTGGAACGTTGGTACATAGTTTCCATGGCACCGAGCACTCCACCTCTTTCTGTAATTCTTTCAAATTCTACTAATACAGCTTCTTCTACCAAATCTGTTAATTCTTCAATAATAAAAGACCCTTGTAATGGGTTTTCATTTTTAGCTAGTCCTAATTCCTTATTGATGATAAGCTGTATGGCCATAGCTCGTCTTACTGAATCTTCAGTTGGAGTCGTAATAGCTTCATCGTAAGCGTTAGTATGCAAAGAATTACAATTATCGTATATAGCATATAAAGCTTGTAGTGTTGTTCTGATATCATTAAAGTCTATCTCTTGAGCATGTAATGAACGACCAGAAGTTTGGATATGGTACTTTAGCATTTGTGCACGTTCATTAGCACCATAGCGTTGCTTCATCGCCTTAGCCCATATACGCCTAGCCACTCGTCCTATTACAGCATATTCTGGGTCTATACCATTAGAAAAAAAGAACGACAAATTAGGACCAAACTTGTTGATATCCATACCCCTACTAAGGTAATATTCAACATAGGTAAAGCCGTTAGCCAAAGTAAAGGCTAATTGAGAAATAGGATTCGCTCCTGCCTCAGCAATATGATAACCAGAAATAGATACCGAATAAAAGTTTCTAATTTCTTTATCAATAAAATACTGCTGTACATCACCCATCATTCTGAGAGCAAACTCAGTTGAGAAGATACAAGTATTTTGGGCCTGATCTTCTTTTAAAATATCTGCTTGTACGGTTCCTCTTACAACTTTTAGTGTATTTTGTTTTATGTTATTATAAACATCTTTAGGAAGAACTTGATCTCCAGTAACACCCAACAACATTAGTCCTAAGCCATCATTCCCTTCAGGCAATTCTCCTTGATAACTAGGACGTTCTTTGCCTTTATAGATAGTGTCTATTTTTTGCTGAACTTCTTTTTCAAGATTATTTTCTTTGATATACAATTCACATTGTTGGTCTATTGCAGCATTCATAAAGAAGGCTAACAACATAGGAGCAGGTCCATTAATTGTCATGGACACAGAGGTTGATGACGAGCATAGATTAAATCCTGAATAGAGTTTTTTAGCATCGTCCAAACAACAAATAGACACCCCGGCGTTTCCTATCTTGCCATATATATCAGGCCTATAGTCTGGGTCATTTCCATAAAGAGTTACAGAATCGAATGCCGTAGATAAACGCTTAGCAGGCATTCCTAAACTTACATAGTGGAAACGCTTATTAGTTCGTTCAGGACCGCCCTCACCAGCAAACATACGTGTAGGGTCCTCGCCTTCTCTTTTGAAAGGAAAAATACCTGATGTAAAAGGAAACTTACCCGGCAAATTTTCCTGTAACTGCCAGTGCAACAAATCTCCCCAAGAAGAATATTTTGGGACAGATATTTTGGGTATTTGAGAACCCGACAAAGACTGAGAGTGAGTTTTTATAGATAGCTCTTTCCCTCTTACTTTGAATGTATAATTTTCCTTTTGATAAGCCGTCTTTAAATCCTCCCATCCCTCAATAAGTAGCATGTTCTTGGGGTCTAATTCCAGCATCCTTTCATTATAAACAGTTTTTAAATGCTTTATTAACTGTTCTTTATCCTTGGAGTTCGATTGTTCTACTGTTTGAATTGAAGTATGAAGAGCATACAAGTCGGTAGCTACTTTCTTTTGATTATTAGACCAATCGTCATAAGACCTATTAGTGTCTGCTATCTCAGCTAAATATCGGCTTCTTTTAGGTGGAATAACAAATATCTTTTCAGACATTTCTTTACTAATCTCAAAATTTGATTCTAGTTTCGCTCCTGTTTTCTCTACAATCTTATTCATCAAAGTTTTGTAAAGAGAATTAGCACCAGGGTCATTGAACTGTGAAGCTATAGTACCATATACAGGCATCTCATCGACATCTATATCAAACAAGGTATGGTTACGCTGATATTGTTTTTTAACATCACGTAAAGCATCTAGCGAACCACGTTTGTCAAATTTGTTGATAGCTATAATATCAGCAAAATCTAACATATCTATTTTCTCTAACTGTGTTGCTGCTCCATATTCTGGAGTCATTACATATAAAGAAGCATCAGAATGTTCTAAAATTTCTGTGTCAGACTGACCGATACCTGATGTTTCTAATATAATCAAGTCATAATTGGCGGCTTTTAAAATATCCAAAGCTTTATTGACATGTGCTGACAATGCTAAATTTGCCTGTCGAGTGGCTAATGAACGCATATAGACTCGTTCATTTTTAATAGCATTCATGCGTATCCTATCTCCTAACAAGGCACCACCCGTTTTTCTTTTAGAAGGGTCTACTGAAACGATAGCAAGGCGTTTATCTGTAAAATCTAATAGGAAACGACGAACTAACTCATCTACTAAAGACGACTTTCCTGCTCCACCAGTACCTGTAATTCCTAAAACAGGCGTAGTGGACTTGTCGGCTAACTTCTTAATGAGATTAAGCTCTTCTTTGGCTTCTTTAGGAAAATTTTCTGCCGCAGAAATTAATCGCGCTATATTTTGAACATTAGATAAATCATTAATACAGTCTTTTACATTTTTACCTGTTGGAAAATCCGATTTTTGAACCAAATCATTTATCATTCCTTGAAGCCCCATAGCTCTACCATCATCAGGATGATAGATGCGACATATTCCATAGTCTTGAAGTTCTTTTATTTCTTCAGGTAAAATTGTTCCTCCACCACCAGCAAAAATACGTATATGCTCCGCTTCTTTTTCTTGTAAAAGGTCAAACATATATTTTAAATATTCTGTGTGACCACCTTGGTAAGATGTCATAGCAATGGCATTAGCATCTTCCTCTATGGCACAATTAACAACTTCCTCAACTGAACGATCGTGTCCTAAATGTATAACTTCACATCCAGTAGCTTGAATAATTCTACGCATAATATTTATAGCAGCATCGTGTCCATCAAAAAGACTAGCAGCCGTTACTATACGAATTTTATTTTGGGGTTGATATGGTTTCGGTTCTTGCATTTTTAAATAACTTGGGTATGCAAATATATGTTTTCAGTGCTTATTTTGGCTAAATTTGTGCATCGCATCAATAAAAAAACATACTATCATTCTTGGCGCTGGCATTACTGGACTTAGCACCGCACATTATTTATCTCTGAAAAACAAGGACTTTATCGTTTTAGAAAAGAAGAATCGTGTAGGTGGAAATATACAATCGATCCAAAAAAATGGATTTACTTTCGAAAATGGCCCCAACACCGTTTTACTAAATAACGATTCTATAACTTCTCTCATTAAAGCATACGATTTATGGGATGTAATGAGTAAACCTAAAGAATCGGCAGAAAATAACAGATATGTTTTATTGAACAGTCGACTACAATTATTACCTAGAAATCCTTTAGAATTTCTCAAAAGCCCTCTCCTAAATTGGAAACAAAAGTTAAGACTTTTTAAAGAACCCTTTGTCGCTAAACACAATCAGAATACTTCGGTAGCCGAATTTATCAGCAAACGATTCGGCGAAGGAATTTTACACCAATTTGTAGAACCTTTTGTAACAGGAATTTACTCTGGAAACCCACAAAACATGAGTGCTAAACATACACTTAAATTAATCTGGGAGGCTGAACAAGAATACGGAAGTGTGATAAAAGGGATGATAAAAAAAGAACGAAAGGCAAAAGCTAAAATGTTCAATTTTCCCAATGGCTTATCCCAGTTGACAGATGCAATGGCGAATAAGTTAAGTTCACAAATACAGTACGACTGTACTATTAAGAGTATTGAAAAATCAGGTGACGGTTATATTATAAAATCAACTGACGAAACCTTTAGTTGTCAAAAAATTATATCTACTCTACCGGCTCATGCTCTGAGCAACTATATTTCTGATGAAAATTTAAAGAGTGAATTAAACGCTGTAGAATACGTTCCCGTTGATGTTTTTCATTTCGGATTTAATAAGAATGATATTAAAAATCAATCTCAAGGTTTTGGCGTTTTAACTAAACCTTCAGATAATAAACATTTTTTAGGGGTACTTTTTAATAGTCGGATTTTTTCTCACGTTTCTCCAAAGGACAAAGAACTATTTACAGTAATTGTTGGTGGTAGTAGACAGAAAGAATTATGTAAACTTGAGCCGATAGACTTAGAAAATATTGTTGTCAAAGAATTAATGGATCTTATGGAATGTGAGCAAACTCCTATTTTTTCAAATCATTACAAGTATAAAAAAGGGATACCTCAATACGATATGAATCATCAGTCACTAGTCGATACCATTGAAAATTTTGAAAAAAACAACCCTAATTTTCATATATTAGGAAACTATTATAATGGCATATCTGTCAGTGATAGTATCTTAAAAGCTAATAACTTTGTAAAGATAAATTACTAAATTTTCATTTCAATTATGAAAGCAATCAAACTACTTTTTGGATTTTCAGCATTATTAATCGCTGCTTTTTTATTAATCCCTGAAAAAAATAAACCGATAGATTTTAATTCTATTTATAAAGTTCCTTCTGAATCATCAAAGGATAGAAAAATATGGAACACTAAACGTTTAGTATCTTCAGATGGAACAGTTCCAAAAAATATTAGAACTAAAGAGTTGAAATTCGCTCAAGACCTCCCCAATGACCTCAACAATTCTAATTTGGTTTGGACTGCCGAAGGCCCTTACAATGTTGGGGGAAGAACGAGAGCATTGGCTTATGATGTAACAGATGAAAATATTCTTATTGCTGGTGGTGCAACAGGTGGTATATGGCGCTCTACCAATTTAGGCCAAAGTTGGAGTAAGATGACTAAACACTATCAGCTTCATAACGTAACCTGTGTAGCTCAAGATACTAGACCTGGAAAAGAAAATATTTGGTACTATGGAACTGGAGAGTTATCGGGAAGTTCTGCCTCTGCTGATGGCGCCTATTTTGATGGCAACGGATTGTATAAGTCTGTTGATAATGGTCTGACATGGGATTCCATAGCGTCAACTGCCGACAACAATCCTGCTGGTGGTTTCAATGTTTTTGACTTTTCTTGGAACTTAGCCCTTGACCCTACCAATCTAGATGAAGATGAAATGTATTTAGCAACTTATGGTAGTATTCTTCGCTCTGTTGATGGTGGTGAAAATTGGGTTGAAGAATTGGGTGGTGATGTTGCTTACTACACCAATGTTGAGCTCACCTCTGAAGGTACAGTCTATGCCACGCTAAGCTCAGATGGTGATGGAAAAGGCATTTGGCGTTCTGATGATGGAATGGAATGGGCAAATATTATCCCTGATGGATTTGGTGATGTGTATGGGAGAAGTGCAATAGCCGTTAACCCATCCAATGAAAATGAAGTGTATTTCCTAACTTCTGAAACAGAAAACTCAGGACAATTTACCAATACATTTTTTGGAGGAGAAACATGGACTTCTTTATGGAAATATACTTACTTGTGTGACGATGGTACAGACACTTGTGGTAATTGGGAGAATCTTTCTGCTAATATCCCTGCTAATCGTCCAACCACATTTGATAATTTCAATGCTCAAGGGGGCTATGATTTGCTAATAAAAGTGAAGCCAGATGAACCAAATGTAGTTTTCATAGGTGGCACAAATTTGTGGAGATCAACAGATGGCTTTACCTCAGATAATAATACTGTGCAGATTGGTGGTTATTATGAGGGGTCAGAGCACGGTTATGGTAATTGGGACATCTACAGTAAGCACCACCCTGACCAACACGATTTATTGTTTTTACCCTCCGATAATAACATTATTTTGAGTGCTAATGATGGAGGAGTATATAAGTCTACCAACTGCATGGCAAGTCCTCATCTTTGGACAAGTTTAAATAATGGTTATCAAACCACACAACTTTATGCCGTTAATTTTGGAAAAGGAACAAGCGATTTGCTAATTGGTGGCTTTCAAGACAATGGGAATTTTGTAACAATCAGTGATGATGAAACGGATAGTTGGGTAATGCCATTTAATGGCGATGGCTGTTATAGTGTAGTTGCTGACAACGAAGAAGACTTCTATTTACAAATTCAAAGAGGTGTGCTATTTAAAATGAAATTAAATGAACAAGGGCAAGTTCTAGCCTACAACAGGATGGATCCGCTAAGTGCTGACACCTCTGCTTATGATTTTATTAATTATATAGTAATGGACCCTAACAATGACGACATTATTTACTTCAATAATAATACTACGCTTTGGAGAAATAATGATGCTGGAAACTACCCTTACAATAACTCACAAACAAGAACTAATATCGGTTGGGAAGCCTTTTCTCAACTTAGTGCAGGGGCAATAAGCTGTATGGATGTATCCACTACACCTGCTAACACCGTTTACATAGGAACGCAAAACAGTTTGATATACAGAATTGATAACGCTAATGAAGGAGATCCTGGATTGATACAATTATCCAACTTAGGTATTGGAAGCAATAAATATATATCAGCAATAGAAATCGATCCAACAAATGCTGACAGAGTAATGGTCTTAGCCTCTAATTACTCCACCTATAGCATTTTATTCACAGATAATGGAGGTCAAAGCTGGAAAAGAGTCGCTGGAAATTTAGAAGACAATAATGCTGGTGGAGGTAATGGGCCATCTATGCGAACTGCCGAGATTGTTGTTTTGGGAAGTGACACCTTATATCTTGTAGGGGGTAGTACAGGTCTTTACGGCACCAATAAGCTTGAGGGTTTCAACACAATATGGACTCAAATTGGAACAGATATAATTGGCAATGTCGTAGTTGAAAATATTCGATACAGACAGAGTGACGGAAAGCTAATTGTTGGCACACACGGAACAGGTGTATTTAGCACAAAAATCAGCAGTATATACGATATATATTCGATTTGGTCTTACGAGTGTATTTCTGGGGCTTGTGAAGAAAAGATTGATGGAACAGGAACGTTTGAGCTTTTATCAGAATGTTTGGATAGTTGTATAGTTCCTATCACTAAAAATTCTATATACCCTAACCCTGCTGCGGATTTCTGTATTGTTGAATGGAGAGAAGATCAAAATTTTAAAACTTTATTAATTAGCGATGTTCAAGGAAAAGAACTTCACCGCATATCAATAGAAGAAATCAATCAATTAAATATTGAAACAAATAATTTTGCCCCTGGAATTTACTTTATTACACTTATAAATGACAATGAAAAAGTCACTCAAAAACTAATAGTAGAATAAAATATTAAGAAATCGCTTTTATCTGCTCTTGTAAAACAGCAATCTTTGCTTCGGCATCCGATTGCTTTTTTCTTTCTATAGCTACTACTTGCTCTGGAGCATTATTTACAAAGCGTTCGTTGGACAACTTACCCATTACAGACTTTAAAAAACCTTGTGTGTAATCCAATTCAGAACGTAACTTCTCTAATTCTGCCCCTACATCTATATTGTCAGATAATGGCACAAAAAATTCATTGGACTTAACTCTGAAAGAAAAAGCACCATCGATAGCATCATCGGTATAGGATAATTCTGAAAGATTGGCAAGTCTTGATACTAATGCATCTACAGACTTAGAGGTATCCTCGTTCGTTTTAATAAATAGCTTCAAAGTATCTTTGTTTGGTATTTGCTTATCTTTTCTGATAGTTCGAATCGCTGAAACAATTTCGGTGGCATAATCGAAATTGTGTAATACATGAGCATCAATTGAAGTGCTTTTTGGCCAATCCGAAACTATAATATCTTTTTCTCTTGTTGCCAATAAATGCCATATTTCTTCTGAAATGAAAGGCATAAATGGATGTAATAACTTCAAAAGACTTTCCATGTAGAAAATGGTGCTATCTAAGGTTTTCCTATCAATAGGTTTTTGATAGTCAGGCTTAACTGATTCCAAATACCAAGAGCAAAAATCGTCCCAAACAAGTCTGTAAGTGAGCATTAGAGCCTCAGAGATTCTATATTTAGAGTAGGCATCATTAATTAATTCTAGTATATGCTGAAATTTATTCTCAAACCATTCAACTGCTATTTTGGATGACTCTGGCTGCTCAAGCTCGGCAACTTCCCATCCCTTAATCAAACGAGTAGCGTTCCATATTTTATTGGAAAAATTACGACCTTGTTCGCATAAAGATTCATCAAAAGGCAAATCATTTCCTGCTGGAGAAGATAATAACATCCCTACTCTTACACCATCTGCTCCATACTTTTCAATTAGCTCAATAGGATCTGGCGAATTGCCCAATGATTTTGACATCTTTCTTCCTTGCTTATCACGAACAATTCCTGTAAGATATACGTTCTTAAAAGGCAAACTATCATTATATTCATAACCAGCCATAATCATTCGAGCTACCCAAAAGAATAAAATCTCAGGAGCAGTTACCAAATCATTAGTAGGGTAATAATAGTTGATCTCTTCATTATCAGGGTTTCTTATTCCATCGAACACAGAGATAGGCCATAGCCAAGAAGAGAACCAAGTATCTAACACATCCTCATCTTGCCTTAAATCAGACATTGTTATACTAGAATTAATCTTTTGTGCTTCAATTAATGCTTCTTCTGCAGACTCTGCCACTACATAATTGTTTCCTTCATAGAAATAGGCCGGAATCTGTTGTCCCCACCATAATTGTCTAGAGACACACCAATCTTTAATATTCTCCATCCAATGACGATAGGTGTTTTTAAACTTCTCTGGATGAAATTGAATAGTATCGTTCATCACATTTTCCAAAGCTGGCTTGGAAAAATGTTCCATCTTGAAAAACCATTGCATAGATAACTTTGGCTCAATAACAGCATCGGTACGTTCAGAAAAACCTACTTTATTGACTAGGCTTTCCACCTCTACAAGGTGATTAGTCTCTTTTAATTCCTTAGCAATTTCTTTTCTTACTACAAATCGGTCTTTACCAATATAGAGTTGAGCGGCATCATTGAGAGTACCGTCATCGTTAAGTATATCTATAACTTCTAGGCCATGTTTATCACCAAGTTGGTAATCGTTGATGTCGTGGGCTGGAGTGACTTTCAAAGCCCCTGTACCAAATTCCATATCAACGTATTCATCAAAAATAATGGGTACTGAACGATTGATTAATGGCACAATAGCTTTTTTACCTTTAAGATGGGTATATCGGTCGTCATTAGGATTTACACAAATGGCACTATCACCAAGTATGGTTTCTGGACGTGTAGTAGCAACGGTTAAATATTCTTCTGTACCTTCAATTTTATAGCGTATGTGGTATAAATTAGATTGAACCTCTTTGTGAATAACCTCTTCATCAGAAAGAGCAGTTTGTGCACTAGGATCCCAATTGACCATACGTACACCTCTGTATATAAGTCCTTTTTTATGTAGATCTACAAACACTTTGATGACAGATTCACTCATATTATCATCCATTGTAAATTTTGTTCTATCCCAATCGCAAGAAGCACCTAGCTTTTTTAGCTGTTCTAAAATGATACCACCATGCTTGTCTTTCCATTGCCAAGCATGTTTCATAAATTCTTCTCTACTTAAATCCGATTTATCAATACCCTCATTAGCCAACTTCTGCACTACTTTAGCTTCGGTAGCAATAGAAGCATGGTCCGTACCAGGCACCCAACATGCGTTGAAACCTTGCATACGAGCTTTTCGAATTAACACATCTTGTAGCGTATTATTCAACATATGCCCCATGTGTAAAACACCTGTTACATTTGGCGGTGGTATAACAATAGTATAAGCTTCTCTCTGGTCAGGTGTAGAATTAAAATAACCTTGAGCTAACCAATGGGCATACCATTTTGCTTCAGCACTATTCGAATCGTATGTTTTAGGTATATTCATTTGAAAATTTATCAGATTGCCAAAAATAACACTTTAGACCAAAAATTGCTTAGTAAAATAAGATATTTAGAATACAATAATTTGTTACATTTGTTGTTCTTATTTATATAACAAATCAAAATACGTTTTAAAGATGAAAAAAATAGTTTTAGCAATAGCATTAATCAGTGGTGTAATAGTAGCGCAAGCACAAACTAACACTTCGACCGTAAAGGAAGTTGCAAATGGTCCAAAAATGGAATTTAAAACTTCGGTAGTAGACTATGGTCTTATTGAACACAATGCTGATGGTAAAAGAGAATTTGTTCTTACTAATACGGGTAATGCTCCTCTAATCATTGCAAACGCTAAAGGAAGTTGTGGTTGTACAGTGCCAACATGGCCAAAAGCACCAATTGCACCAGGTGAATCAGCATCTATCGGTGTAAAATATGCTACTAATAGAATTGGTAAATTTACTAAGACTATTACCTTGACAACAAACGCACCTGAAAAGACAAAAATCTTGACCATCAAAGGTGAAGTTAAAAAACCAGTTGAAGCTCCTGCAGCACCAACCAAACCTAAAGCTTCAGTTTTAGAAGTTAAATAATTGAAAAAGA
This sequence comes from Flavobacteriales bacterium, assembly GCA_029248105.1. NCBI lineage: Bacteria > Pseudomonadati > Bacteroidota > Flavobacteriia > Flavobacteriales > Flavobacteriales bacterium. The sequence goes on along the minus strand of JAQWJZ010000003.1, from coordinate 97,783 downwards.
TTACTTAGTTAATACTAACGCCTCCTTAATTGGGGGTGTTTTTTTATTCGATAGCTATGCCACAAATTTCTAACAAAGGCACACAAATGCCAGAGTCACCAATACGAAAGCTAGTCCCTTTTGCTGAAGGAGCTAAGAAAAAAGGTAAAACCGTTTTTCACCTCAACATTGGTCAACCAGATATACAATCGCCAAAAGAAGCGTTAGATGCTATTCATAATTTTGACGATAAAGTGGTGGAATATAGCCATTCGGCAGGTTTTGAAAGTTATAGAAAAGGCTTAGCAACTTATTACCGAAAATTAGGAATTGACATCGACTACAATGACGTTATGGTAACGACTGGTGGCTCTGAAGCCTTGCTATTTGTACTAAATTCCTGTTTAGACAATGGCGATGAAATCATAATTCCAGAACCGTTTTATGCCAATTATAACGGTTTCTCTATTTCTGCAGGGGTAAAAGTTAAGCCCATAACGACAAGTATTAATGATGGCTTTGCCCTTCCTGCTATAGAAGAATTTGAAAAATTAATTACGCCAAACACCAAGGCTATTCTTATCTGTAACCCAGGAAATCCGACCGGCTATCTGTATTCTAAAGAAGAACTAGAAACCTTAAGAGATATCGTTTTAAAACACGACTTGTTCTTATTTGCTGACGAGGTTTACAGAGAATTTTGCTACGATGGCAACACACACCATTCGGTAATGAATATTGAAGGTTTGGAACAACACGCTGTGGTAATAGATTCTACTTCTAAACGATATAGTATGTGCGGTATTCGTGTAGGTTGTATGATTTCCAAAAACAAAGAGGTTATGGCTACTGCCTTAAAATTCGCACAAGCAAGATTATCACCTCCTACTTTTGGTCAAGTAGCTGGTGAAGCAGCATTAGAAACACCAACATCTTATTTTGATGAAGTGAGTTCAGAATACGTACAACGTAGAGATTTACTTATTGAGGAGTTGAATAAAATAGAAGGTGTAAAATGTCCTAAGCCAAAAGGTGCATTTTATTGCATCGCAGAATTGCCCGTCGATAATGCCGATAAATTTGCTCAATGGCTACTCGAAGAATTTGATTACGAAGGTAAAACGCTTATGGTAGCACCTGCAGCTGGTTTTTATTCTACACCTAACACAGGCACTAATCAAGTCAGGATAGCCTATGTACTTAACCAAGAGGCTTTGGCTCAAGCCATAGTATGTTTGGAAAAAGCTCTTGAGGTTTATCCGGGAAGAACACTCTAATGGATCTAGAAAAACACCGAGCCTTAGTTCAACAAAAAAGGAAAGAAAACAAAAAGTTCTTTCAGCAACTCAAGCGAGAAAAACCCAAGGTATTGGACCGTAAAATGCATCAATTGCATGAAGAAGTATTTGCTTGTACCGATTGCCTAGAGTGTGCTAACTGTTGCTCTACAACAGGCCCTCTTTTTACGGACAAGGATATTAGCCGAATAGCCAAACACCTCAGAGTAAAACCTTCCGAATTTGTCGAACGTTACTTAAGAATAGATGAGGATAATGATTATGTTTTGCAGTCTGTACCTTGTACCTTTTTAGGTGATGATAATAGGTGTAGCATTTACGATGTTCGTCCAAAAGCCTGTCGAGAGTTCCCACACACCGACCGAATAAAACAACACCAAATACTCAACTTAACTCAAAAAAATGTGGCGGTTTGCCCAGCGGTTTACCATATTGTGGAGAAGTTGAAAAGTGTTATTTAGAGCTTATAAATGCAATCCACATTCGGTTTTGTCCGATGCTTCCCATCTTCCCGAGCGACCTTTTCCAATCTTTGTGCAATGACTACAACCTATAGAGTCATATCCCTTGTTCCGTAGAGGATGAGGTGGCAAATCATTAGATTTAATAAATTCATCTCTAGCGGTAATATCCATATCTAATAAAGGGTGAAATTTGATCATATTTGACTTAGGCTCAAATAATGATAGACGGCTTCTATTGGCTGTTTGCCATTTCATAACACCACTAACCCAAATTTTATAACGCTGTTTTACCTCTTCTAATGGCTTTACCCTATTAAAATAACAACAGTCGTTGGGCTTATGAAGCCAAAGCTCTTGTTCATTGCATTTTAATTGCTGCTCATCACTGGCAGAAATACTTACAATATTCAACTGATACAGATTAGTGAGATAATCTTTATAATCTAAAGTTTCTTTAAAATGATGCCCAGTATCAATAAAATAGATGACTTGTGAATGATTAATATCCGATATTACTTTAAGCAGAATGGCAGAATAAGAAGAAAATGCTGAAGTCAGCATAATATCATCCTCATCAAAATCCTTGTATAATTGCTCCATTCGTTCATAAATGGAATAAGAGTCGTAACGTTTGTTGTAAGCTTTTAAGTCTGACATTAAAAAAAAATTAAAAATGAATTTTCATTTTAAAATCATAAATGACTATCAAGGCTATCGGCTTATATTATTTCTGCAAAGTTATAAAAGTTATTTATAGATTAGGTATGGGGCACTCTGCTCTTTAAACACGTTCAATCCGTCAGCCCAACTTTTTCTAATTTCTTCTTCTGATTTTCCACCTATAATGGATAGTCTTAAATCACTTCCACCAGCTAGTTTATCAAAGAAAGTATTGAAAAAGGTGTCTTTGTCTGCAGATTGTTGATAGGCATCTATCAAATAAGATAAATCCAACTGACTAAGCTTAGGAAATTGACTGAGGTCTTTACCATAACATTTTTGCCCCTCGTGCTTGGGGTACTTGGCACCTTCTCCACTTTTTGGAATAAAGAAATAATCATTTTTCAAATAAGGTGCACCATAATGTTGAAAAGGCAGGTCTGTCCCTCTACCGACACTTACATTTGTTCCTTCAAACAAACACAAGGAAGGGTATAAATTAACCGCTTGGGCATTGGGTAAATTGGGAGATGGCTTAATAGGTAGGTCATAAGGCATTGTTCTAGAATAGCCTTGCATAGTAATAACTGTTAATTGACATTGCACTCCATTTTTCAACCATTGTTGTCCATTAATCATTTGGGCGTATTCCCCAATTGTAATTCCATGAACGATAGGTATGGGGTGCATACCAACAAACGAACGATAAGCAGAATCTAAAATAGGACCATCAACATAGTGGCCGTTGGGGTTGGGCCTATCCAAAACAACTAAAGGAATACTATTTTCAGCCGCCGCTTCCATGACATAGTGCAAAGTAGAAATGTAGGTGTAAAATCGTGCTCCCACATCTTGTATATCGAACAGTAAAATATCTATCCCTTGCAGTTGATTAGCCGTTGGTTTTTTATTATTTCCATAAAGCGATACAATAGGTAATCCTGTTTTTTCGTCTACCCCACTTTCTATATGAGCCCCTGCATCGGCAGTCCCTCTAAAGCCATGCTCAGGGCTAAACACTTTAACGACCTGTTGCTTGGTACTTAACAAACTATCTACTAAGTGAGTGCTTCCAATTAGAGAACTTTGATTGCCCACCACACCTATTGACTTATTATCCAACAAAGGAAAATACTTATCTATCTGATCAGCACCTAGCCTTAAAGTTTCTTGCGCACAAGAGCACTGCAAAAAGACCAATAGGCAAAGGAATAAATGTTTAATTTTATAGCGCATAATTTATGAATGTATCTTTTTTCATAGCCCAACGACTTATTGGTAAAAACGAATACCGTTTTTCTAAACCTGTAATTCGTATAGCCATCACTGCTATTGCTCTGAGTTTAACGGTTATGTTATTATCGATTGCCATAATCACAGGTTTTCAAAACGAAATTACCAGCAAAGTTATTGGTTTCAGCTCTCATATTCAAGTGAGTAATTTTAGTAATGGAAACTCCTACGAATCTACACTTTTAAAAAACACAGACTCTTTAAAAACATCGCTTTCTAGTGTTGAAGGAATAAAACATATTCAAACCTACGCAACAAAAGCTGGTATTATCAAAACGGAAGAAGAAATTCAAGGTGTAGTATTAAAAGGATTAGGCAACGATTTTGAAGATTCCTTTTTACAATCTATTTTGATAGAAGGGCAAATTCCTTCATTTGGTGAAGCTACAAAGTCAAAAGAGGTTGTGCTATCTCTAGCCATAGCTAGACAATTAAACCTCAATGTAGGTGACGATTTTCAAATGTATTTTATTCAACAACCTGTAAGAGTCCGTCAGTTTAAAATAGCTGGAATATATGATAGTGGTGTGGCCGAATTTGACGATAGACTAGTTATTGGTGATATAGGACATATTCAGAAACTAAACAAGTGGTCGTCTAAAGAGGCTGGAGGTTTAGAAATACAACTTAACTCTTTTGATAATTTAGATGAAATAAGTCAGCTCATCTATTCAAATATAGGATTTGACTTGAATGCCAAAACAGTCATTGACAATAATCCTCAACTCTTCGATTGGCTTGAACTACAAAATATGAACGTTAGAGTTATTCTCATTCTTATGCTTATAGTTGGGGCTATAAATATGATTACCGCCTTGTTCATTCTTATTCTAGAACAAACTCAACTCATAGGAACGCTAAAAGCCTTAGGAAGTCAAAACTGGCATATTAGAAAAGTATTTATTTATCACTCCTTATACCTCATTCTTAAAGGCATTTTTTGGGGTAATGTTGTGGGTATTGGCTTGTGTTTGATACAAAAACATTTCCAAATTATTGAATTGGACAAAAGCACCTATTACATGTCCTTCGTTCCGATAGACATTAATATACTGCATATATTAGCATTGAATTTAGGCACCTTTACAATCTGTTGGTTGATACTGATAATTCCTTCCTATTTAATAAGTAAAATAAATCCCATCAAAGCCATTCGTTTTGAATAATAAACAAAACTTTAACAGTAAATTTGCACTATGAAATTTTACAATCACATTATAGAAACTATTGGTAATACTCCAATGGTCAAATTAAATAAAGTAGTAGACACTGAAGCTTTAGTTTTGGCAAAAGTAGAAAGTTTTAACCCTGGCCATTCTACCAAAGATAGAATGGCACTCAAAATGGTAGAAGATGCTGAAAAAGCGGGACTTATAAAAGAGGGCGGAACAATAATTGAAGGTACATCAGGAAATACTGGTATGGGCTTAGCTTTAGCATGTATTCAAAAAGGCTATAAACTTATTTGTACTATTTCTGACAAACAATCCAAAGAGAAAATGGATATCTTAAAAGCTATGGGTGCAGAAGTATATGTTTGTCCTACTAATGTAGCACCAGAACATCCAGAGTCTTATTATTCGGTTGCTAAACGACTTAATGAAGAGATTCCTAACTCTTTCTACCCTAATCAATACGACAACTTATCCAACAGACTAGCGCATTATGAATCTACTGGACCTGAAATTTGGGATCAAACCGATGGTAAAATAACACACTTCATTGTTGGTGTTGGAACAGGTGGAACTATTTCGGGAATTGCAAAGTTTCTCAAGGAGAAAAATCCTTATGTGAAAATTTGGGGGGTTGACTCTTATGGATCTGTTTATAAGAAATATCACGAAACAGGCGAATTCGATGAGAATGAGATCTATTCATACATTACAGAAGGTATTGGTGAAGACATATTACCAGAAAATGTTGATTTTGACCTTATTGACCATTTCGAAAAAGTAACTGATAAAGATGGTGCTATATATGCCCGCCGATTAGCCAAAGAAGAAGGTATTTTTGCTGGTTATTCATGCGGTAGTGCTATTGCAGGTCTCAATCAACTCAAGGGCAAACTCAATAATAATGATGTTGTTGTCGTTCTTTTACATGACCACGGAAGTAGATACGTTGGCAAAATTTTTAATGACGACTGGATGAAAGAGCAAAAGTTTTTATAGTAGTTAATAAACTATTATAAATCATATTTATAGCATTTTTATAATGTGTATATTTACAAAACTTATTTTTAATAAAAGATGAAGACTGCAAAATTTGATAAAAATCACTCCAAAGAATTTATAGTTGACCTAAGAAAATCTGTCGACGAATATTTCAAGAAAAATAATAAAACAAGATACGGGAATGCCAATATGGTATTAAAAAGCATTTTTATGCTTTGCCTTTATTTTGTTCCTTACGCTTTAGCTGTTTCAGGTCTAGTAACAAACCAGTGGGTTTATTGGTTGTTATGGGTTTGCATGGGAGTTGGCATGGCTGGTATTGGCCTTTCTATTATGCACGATGCAAATCATGGTGCCTACTCAAAAAATCAATTTGTAAACAAACTGTTTGGTATAACCCTAAACATTTTGGGGGGAAGTGCCAAAAATTGGCGAATTCAACATAACAGATTACATCACACATTTACTAATGTTCATGAGATGGACCCCGATGTAAGTCCAATGGGCTTACTTCGATTTTCTCCTGAAGCTCCACTAAAAAAAGTACACAAATTACAACATCTATACGCTTGGTTCTTTTACGGATTAATGACTTTTTCATGGTCAACAAACAAAGAATTTAAACAGCTTAATGATTTTAAAAAAGATGGGTTTATTACAGATAAAGAATACGGACCATTAATGCTTGAAATGGTAGGATGGAAAATTATCTATTATGCCTATATGTTCGTTATTCCATACTTTGTTATAGGAGGTATATCATTTGGGTTTTGGTTTGTTTGCTTTTTTAGCCTTCACTTTGTAGCAGGTTTTATCTTATCTACTATTTTTCAAACTGCTCATATTATGCCAGAATGTGGCCATCCAAATCCTAATAAAGAGGGAACCATTGAAAATAATTGGGCTATACACCAATTACAAACAACTTCAAACTACGCACCAAAAAGTAGATTTTTCTCATGGTTTGTTGGTGGTTTAAATTTCCAGGTTGAACATCATTTATTTCCAAATATATGTCACGTTCACTACAAGAATATTTCGCATATAGTGAAAGAAAAAGCTAAAGAGTACAACTTACCTTATTACACCCAGAAGAGTTACCTTAGAGCTTTAATAGAACATACAAAAATGCTTAAAAATTTAGGTAAAGCTTAAAAAGCTAAAACAAGTAGAATAAAAAAAAACCACTCATTGAGTGGTTTTTTTTGTTGTTATGCTTCGGCTGTTGGCCCACTGAAACTCAGCGGAATGTTATTCGGAGAATCAACATTTTTAATTGGCCCATGCTGAGCCTCAAACTTAGAAACATTATCATTTAAAGCTTTTAAAAGACGTTTAGCATGCTGAGGGGTTAAGACTATTCTAGACTTAACTTTAGCCTTTGGCACGCCTGGCATTACTTTAATAAAGTCAATTACAAATTCAGATGGAGAATGGTTAATTATAGCAAGGTTGCTATATATACCTTCAGCAATTTCTTCTGTAAGTTCAATATTAAGTCCTTTTTTTTCTTCAGCCATAGTCTAAGATTCTTATGCTTCTTCAGAAGTTATTTCTTCTTCTTTAGCCGCCATTAATTGATCGAACTCATCTTGTGAACCTACAACAATATCATCCCAAGTACGAAGACCTGTACCTGCTGGTATTTTATGACCAACAATTACATTTTCTTTCAATCCTTCTAAACCATCACGTTTACCATTGATGGCAGCAGCATTTAGAACTTTCGTCGTTTCTTGGAAAGATGCAGCAGATACCCAACTGTTCGTTTGAAGAGCAGCACGAGTAATACCTTGAATACGTTGTTCACTAGTAGCAGGTATTGCTTCTCGTGCTTCAACCGTTTTCAAATCTTTTCTTCTCAATCTAGAATTTTCTTCTCTAAGCTTACGAGCAGAAATAATTTGCCCAGCTTTAAGAACTTGAGAATCTCCTGTTTCTTCTACCACTTTCATGCCAAAGATTCTATCATTCTCTTCCATAAATTCTAACTTAGTAATAACTTGACCATCTAAGAATTTTGTATCACCTGCGTCAACGACATTCATCTTACGCATCATTTGCCTAACGATAACCTCAAAGTGCTTATCGTTAATCTTCATTCCTTGAAGTCTATATACTTCTTGAATTTCATTTACGATATACTCTTGGACAGCAGTAGGCCCTTTAATTCTCAAAATATCAGAAGGTGTTATTGCACCATCACATAATGGCATACCTGACTTAACAAAGTCATTTTCTTGAACCAATATATGTTTCGATAATGGGATAAGGTATTTAGAAACCTCACCTGTTTTAGATGTAATAATTACTTCTTTGTTACCTCTCTTAATTTTTGGACCAAAATTAACGATACCGTCAATTTCAGTTACAACAGCAGGGTTAGATGGGTTACGAGCTTCAAACAATTCTGTAACTCTTGGAAGACCACCAGTAATATCACCTAAAGAAGATGCTAGCCTAGGAATCTTTGCAATAATCTTACCCGACTTTATTGTTTGACCATCATCAACAGACAAGTGAGCTTTAACAGGGATACTGTAAGATCTTGTTTGCTCACCTTTCTTGTTAACAACGTTAATAGTAGGATTAAGCGTTTTATCTTTACGCTCAATCATTACTTTTTCTTCGAAACCAGTTTGCTCATCAGATTCTACTCGGTATGATAAACCTTCCTGTATATCTTGGAAGGCAATCTTTCCATCAAACTCGGAAATAATTACCGCATTATATGGATCCCAATCACAAATCTTAGTTCCTTTCTTTACTTTCTTTCCTGCTTCAACATATAATGTAGAACCATAAGGAATGTTATTAGTAGAAAGAACTATACCTAATTTTTCATCTATAATTCTAATTTCTGAAGTACGGCTAATTACCATTTTGATTTTTTCACCATCTTCATTTACAGAATCTATAAGTTTTAAATCATCAATTTCAACTTTACCGTCAAATTTAGCAACTACACTAGATTCTGAAGCTATTTTAGATGCTGTACCACCAAAGTGGAATGTTCTTAATGTTAACTGTGTACCCGGCTCACCAATAGACTGAGCAGCAACTACACCAACAGTATCACCAGGCACAGCCATACTAGCTGTTGAAAGGTTTCTACCATAACATTTAGCACATACTCCTTTCTTAGCCTCGCAAGTAAGTACTGAACGTACTTCCACAGACTCTATTTGAGCCTCTTCGATAGCTTTAGCCATATTATCAGTAATCATCTCGCCATTAGCAACTATAACATTGCCATCTGTATCATATAAATCATGAAGAGAAACACGACCAGATATTCTATCTTTCAATGGTTCAACGATTTCATCGTTTTTCTTGTATGCAGAAATTTCTAAACCTCTCAAAGTACCGCAGTCTTCTATCTTAACAACAACATCTTGTGATGAATCAACAAGTCTTCTTGTTAAATAACCTGCATCGGCAGTTTTAAGTGCTGTATCGGCAAGACCTTTACGAGCACCGTGCGTAGAAATAAAATACTCAAGTATAGATAAACCTTCTTTAAAGTTTGCAATAATGGGGTTTTCAATAATCGCGGCACCACTTTTATCACCAGATTTTTGTGGTTTTGCCATCAAACCTCTCATACCACCTAACTGCTTAATTTGTTCTTTTGAACCCCTTGCACCTGAATCAAGCATCATGTAAACTGAATTGAATCCTTCTTTATCAGAACTCAATTGTTTCATTACTTTTTCAGTAAGGTGAGCGTTGGTGTTAGACCAGATATCAATAACTTGATTATATCTTTCGTTATTGGTAATGAATCCCATATTGTAGTTAGCCGTTACCTCATCAACCTGATTGTATGCATCGGATACCATAGTATCTTTCTCTTCAGGAATAATAACGTCACCTAGGTTAAATGATAATCCACCTTTAAATGCGAAATTATAACCTATACCTTTAATATTATCTAAGAATTCAGCCGTTTTAGCAATACCAGAGACATTTAGAACGTCACCAATAATATCTCTTAAGGCCTTTTTCGTAAGTAAGGTATCAATAAATCCTACTTCCTCAGGAACGAATTCATTAAATAATACTCTACCAACAGAGGTTTCAATTAACTTACTTACTAATTCGCCTTCATCATTCTTCACTTTAGCTCTTACCTTGATGTATGCGTGTAAGTCAACTCTGCCTTCATTAAAGGCTATCTTTACTTCTTCATCAGAATAGAAAGCTAGGCCTTCACCTTTAGCTCCTTTTAATGGCTTAGTCATATAATACAGACCTAGTACCATATCCTGTGAAGGAACAGTAACTGGCGCACCATTAGCAGGGTTAAGAATGTTGTGAGAAGCCAACATTAAAAGCTGTGCTTCTAATACTGCAGCTTCGCCCAATGGTAAGTGAACAGCCATCTGGTCACCGTCAAAATCGGCGTTAAATGCTGTACAAACAAGCGGGTGAAGTCTAATTGCTTTTCCTTCTATCATTACTGGCTGGAAAGCTTGAATCCCTAAACGGTGAAGTGTTGGGGCACGATTTAGTAGAACGGGATGTCCTTTCATCACATTCTCTAAAATATCCCAAACAACAGGCTCTCTTTTGTCAATAATTTTTTTAGCAGACTTTACTGTTTTTACAATACCTCTATCAATCATTTTACGAATGATAAATGGCTTAAATAATTCAGCTGCCATATTTTTTGGCAAACCACATTCGTGCATTTTCAATTCAGGACCTACAACAATAACTGAACGAGCAGAATAATCTACACGTTTACCAAGTAGGTTTTGACGAAAACGTCCTTGCTTACCTTTTAAGCTATCTGATAATGATTTTAACGCTCTATTTGATTCTGTTTTTACAGCGCTTGATTTTCTTGAATTATCAAACAACGAATCAACAGATTCTTGAAGCATTCTTTTCTCATTTCTAAGAATTACCTCAGGAGCTTTAATTTCAATTAATCTTTTAAGACGGTTATTTCTGATAATAACTCTTCTATATAAATCATTTAAATCTGAAGTAGCAAAACGGCCACCATCTAAAGGAACTAATGGTCTTAACTCAGGTGGAATAACAGGTATAACCTTAACAATCATCCATTCTGGTTTGTTTTCTATTCTTGAGTTGGCGTCTCTAAATGATTCAATAACTTGTAATCTTTTTAGAGCTTCCGCTTTTCTTTGCTGAGAGGTTTCTGTATTTGCTTTATGACGTAAGTCAAATGAAAGTTGATCTAAATCAAGTCTTCTTAAAAGCTCTATTAAAGCCTCAGCACCCATTTTAGCGATAAACTTCTTTGGATCTTCGTCATCTAAATAACGATTTTCTACTGGTATTTTTTCTAAAGCATCTAAGTACTCATCTTCTGTTAAGAAGTCAAGGAATTGTAAAGGCTCACCTTCTTCATTTGTTGCTGAACCCGCTTGAATAACTACATACCTTTCGTAGTATATAATCATATCCAACTTCTTGCTTGGTAAACCTAATAAATACCCAATTTTATTAGGGTTAGATTTTGAATACCAAATATGTGCTACAGGAACAACTAATTGAATGTGACCTGTACGTTCTCTACGTACTTTCTTTTCAGTAACTTCAACACCACAACGATCACATACGATACCTCTGTATCGAATACGCTTGTATTTACCACAGTGACATTCAAAATCTTTGGTAGGTCCAAAAATACGCTCACAAAACAAACCATCTCTTTCAGGCTTATAGGTTCTGTAATTGATAGTTTCTGGTTTTGTAACCTCTCCACTAGATTTAGAAAGAATATCTTCTGGTGAAGCTAGACTTATTGTAATATTATTGAAACTAGTGTTTACTTCGTTTTTACCTTTTCTTATTGCCATATCTATTTATTATAGAGTATTAAGATTATAAATATTAGTCTAAAGTCACTTTAAGTCCAAGACCTAATAACTCGTGCATCAGTACATTAAATGATTCAGGAATCCCTGGTGTTGGCATTGGGCTACCTTTTACAATAGCTTCATATGCTTTAGCACGTCCAACAACATCATCTGATTTAACTGTTAACATTTCTTGAAGGATATTTGCAGCACCATAACCTTCTAGTGCCCAAACCTCCATTTCTCCAAGTCTTTGTCCACCAAACTGAGCTTTACCACCAAGTGGTTGCTGAGTAATAAGTGAATAAGGACCTATAGAACGAGCATGCATTTTATCATCGACCATGTGACCAAGCTTCAGCATGTATATAATACCAACTGTTGCAGGCTGATCAAAACGCTCTCCAGTACCACCATCATAAAGATAGGTTTGCCCATATCTTGGTAGCCCTGCCATATCAGTTTCGTTATTGATATCTTCAATGGAAGCACCATCAAAAACAGGTGTAAAGTATTTTCTATCAAGCTTTTGCCCAGCCCAACCTAATACAGTTTCATATATCTGTCCAAGGTTCATACGAGATGGTACACCAAGTGGATTAAGTACAATGTCAACTGTTGAACCATCCTCTAAGAATGGCATATCCTCATCACGAACAATTTTAGCTACAATACCTTTGTTACCATGACGACCAGCTAACTTATCTCCTACTTGAACTTTACGCTTTTTAGCAACATATACCTTTGCTAACTTAAGTACTCCAGCAGGAAGTTCGTCACCTACAGTAATTGCAAATTTCTTTCTTCTGAAGTCACTCAATAATTCACTATTCTTCAATAGGAAGTTATTCATTAAAGATTGAATTTTCACATTCAAGACTTTATCAACTACCCATTTGGTTGTACGAGTATTAACTGTATCGTAATCTATAGATTGAAGAGCCTTGAGAGTATATTTCACTCCTTTTGGAATAAGATCATCACCTAAATTACTCAAGATACCTTGTGATGTTTTACCACTTAGTATTGTGAATAGCTTATTAACTAAAATAGATTTTAATTCAGTTGCCTTTTGGTTGAATTCTTTTTCAAGAACTGCAACTGTCTCTTTATCCATAGCGCGTGTTCTTTTATCCTTAATAGATTTAGAGAACAGCTTTTTGTCAATTACAACACCTTTGAATGAAGGTCTTGCTTTAAGTGATGCATCTTTCACGTCACCCGCTTTATCACCAAAGATAGCTTTAAGAAGCTTTTCTTCAGGAGTAGGGTCAGATTCACCTTTTGGAGTAATTTTACCAATAATGATATCACCCGCTTTTATATCAGCTCCTACACGAATCATTCCATTTTCATCCAAATCCTTAGTCGCTTCTTCAGAGACGTTAGGTATATCAGCGGTTAATTCTTCAGGGCCTCTTTTAGTGTCTCTTACATTAACCAACATTTCTTCAATGTGGATAGATGTAAATAAATCTTCTCTAACAACACGCTCAGAAAGAACAATAGCATCCTCAAAGTTATAACCTTTCCAAGGCATAAATGCCACTTTTAGGTTTCTACCAATAGCTAATTCACCATTTTGAGTAGCGTATCCTTCACAAAGTACTTGACCTTCAACAACTTTATCACCTTTAACAACAATTGGCTTAAGATTGATACATGTGTTTTGGTTCGTTTTCTTAAACTTCGTTAGATTATATACCTTGACATCATCGTCAAAAGATAGTAATCTCTGTTCATCTGTTACTTCGTAGCGAATATGAATTGAGTTAGCATCAACATATTCAACAACACCATTACCTTCAGCATTTACTAGAACTCTTGAGTCACTAGCTACTTGAGGCTCAAGTCCTGTACCAACGATTGGAGCGTCAGCTTGTAATAAAGGAACAGCCTGACGCATCATGTTAGAGCCCATTAATGCACGGTTTGCATCATCATGCTCCAAGAATGGAATCAATGATGCTGCGATAGAAGCAATCTGGTTTGGAGCAACATCCATTAGGGTAATGTTTTGTGGCTCTGTCACTGGATAATCACCTTCAAATCTTGCTTTCACACGCTCAACCTCAAAATTACCTTTATCAGTAATTGGTGCGTTTGCTTGAGCAATAGTCATGTTATTTTCTTCCTCAGCAGTAAGGTAAATAGGTTGCTCGTCAACTTTAACAACACCATCTTCTACCTTGCGGTATGGAGTCTCTATAAAACCTAGGTTATTCACTTTTGCGTAAACACACAGTGAAGATATAAGACCAATATTTGGTCCCTCAGGAGTTTCAATAGGACATAATCTACCGTAGTGAGTGTAGTGAACATCACGCACCTCAAAACCTGCTCTTTCTCTTGAAAGACCACCAGGTCCTAATGCAGACATTCTTCTTTTATGCGTTACTTCAGCTAATGGATTTGTTTGATCCATAAATTGAGATAGCTGATTCGTACCAAAGAATGAATTGATTACTGAAGATAAAGTCTTCGCATTTATCAAATCAACAGGTGTAAAGACCTCGTTATCTCTAACGTTCATTCTTTCTCTAATGGTTCTTGCCATTCTAGAAAGACCTAAACTAAATTGATTTGAAAGTTGCTCACCAACAGTTCTCACCCTTCTGTTACTAAGGTGATCAATATCATCAACATTGGTTTTTGAATTAGCTAATTCTACCAAATTTTTGATGATTGAAATAATATCCTCTTTGGTTAGGATTTGAACGTCAGAATCAACGTCTAAACCTAATTTCTTATTTATTCTAAAACGTCCTACTTCGCCTAGACTATAACGCTGCTCTGAGAAGAATAATTTATCAATTATTCCTCTTGCCGTTTCCTCATCAGGTGGCTCAGCATTACGAAGCTGTCTATAGATATAAATTACCGCTTCTTTTTCTGAGTTAGTAGGATCTTTTTGTAATGTATTGTAAATGATAGCGTACTCTGAAGTGGAAACATCTTCTTTGTGAAGAAGTACTGTTTTTGATCCAGAATCAATGATATCATCAATGTGTTCTTTTTCAATAACTGTTTCTCTATCAATGATTACTTCATTTCTTTCAATGGAAACAACTTCACCTGTATCTTCATCAACAAAATCTTCAATCCAAGTTTTAAGTATTCTAGCAGCTAGTTTTCTGCCAACTACTCTTTTTAGAGCAGCCTTACTTACTCTTACTTCATCAGCAAGATTGAATATTTCAAGAATATCTTTATCATTTTCAAAACCAATAGATCGAAGTAAAGTTGTTACTGGTAACTTTTTCTTTCTATCGATGTAGGCATACATCACATTATGTATGTCAGTTGCAAATTCTATCCATGAACCTTTGAAAGGTATAACTCTTGCTGAGTATAATTTTGCTCCGTTGGCGTGGAAACTATGTCCAAAGAAAACGCCTGGAGAACGGTGTAACTGAGAAACTACCACTCGTTCAGCACCGTTTATTACAAAAGATCCTTTAGGAGTAACATAAGGGACTGAACCTAAGAACACTTCTTGTTCGATAGTTTCAAAGTCCTCATGATCAGGATCTGTACAGTATAATTTAAGTTTTGCTTTTAGAGGAACTTTGTAGGTTAAACCTCTTTCGATACACTCTTTAATTGAGTATCTCGGTGGATCAATGTTGTAATCAATGAACTCTAATACGAAGTTATTTCTCGAATCAGAGATTGGAAAATGATCATTGAACACTTGCCATAAACCTTCTTCTTTTCTTGTATCAGCAGAAACACCGATTTGGAAAAAGTCTTTGAAAGCACCTATTTGAATATCTAAAAAATCAGGATAATTAAGCTGATTTTTGATAGATGCAAAATTGATTCTATTGGTAGTTTTATTTGAAGCCAACTTGGTATATGTTTTTGTTAAAAAAATAAATCGTTTGTAAACACAAAAGGGTTTAAGCTTTAAACGGGTGTTTAAAGCCTAAACCATTAAGGATGGTAATGTAAACTTATTTAAGTTCCACTTCAGCACCAGCACCCTCTAGTTGGGTTTTTAATGCTTCAGCTTCGTCTTTAGATACACCTTCTTTAATTGGAGCTGGTGCACCGTCTACAATATCTTTAGCTTCTTTAAGACCAAGACCTGTCAACTCTTTTACAAGTTTTACAACAGCTAACTTAGATCCTCCAGCGGCTTTTAAGATTACATCGAATTCTGATTTCTCTTCAGCAGCGTCTCCGCCACCTCCAGCAGCAGGTCCAGCAACAGCTACAGCAGCAGCTGCAGGCTCTATTCCATACTCGTCTTTTAAGATATCAGCTAATTCACTTACTTCTTTTACAGTCAAGTTTACTAACTGTTCTGCGAAAGCTTTTAAATCTGCCATGTTTAATTTAGTTTAATTGTTATACATTTTATTTAATGTGGAAGCATTAAAAAATTAGTGGTGCGTAATCACTAAGATTATTATTCTGATCTCTCAGATAAAGTTTTTAAAATTCCAGAAAGTTTTCCACCTGCTGATTGCAGTGAAGAAATAACCGTTTTCGGTGGCGATTGTAGTAGAGTAATAATTTCTCCAATCAATTCGTCTTTCGATTTAAGTGAGCATAATACCTCAACTTGATCGTCTCCGAAATAGAAGCTTTCTTCAATAAATGCCGATTTTAAAAGCGGCTTATCTTGTTTCTTTCTGAATTCTTTAATAATTTTTGCTGGAGCGTTTGTTGACTCTGCAAACATAATTGCTGTATTTCCTTTTAAAGAATCATACATTTGAGCAAAATCAATGTCATTTTTCTCCATTGCTTTTCTAAGTAATGTGTTTTTAATCACTTGGATTTGGACATCACTCTTGTAGCATAAACGTCTTAAGTCACTGTTACTTGCAGCATTTAAACCAGCAATATCAGTAAGATAAAAGTTTTTATTTTCGACTAGTTGAGCACTTAGCTCATCAATTGCTTTATTTTTTTCTTCTCTTGTCATAACTAATAACTGATTTAGATAGATTTTTCATCAATTCGAATACTTGGGCTCATCGTCGATGACATGTATACGCTTTGCATGTATGTGCCTTTTGAGGACGATGGTTTAAGTTTCAAAATAGTTTGTAATAACTCATTAGCGTTGTCAACTAATTTTGACGAATCGAATGAGGCTTTACCAATTGCACAGTGGATGATACCAAATTTATCAACTTTGAAATCGATTTTACCTTTTTTAACATCAGAAACCGCTTTGCCTATTTCCATAGTAACAGTTCCAGTCTTAGGGTTAGGCATTAAACCTCTTGGTCCTAAAACACGACCTAGAGCACCCAATTTACCCATTACCGAAGGCATTGTTATAATAACGTCGACATCAGTCCAACCACCTTTTAATTTTTCAATGTAATCTTCAAGACCAACAAAATCAGCGCCAGCTTCTTTAGCTTCAGCTTCTTTGTCAGCAGATACCAGAGCTAAGACTTTTACATCTTTTCCTGTACCATGTGGAAGTGTAACAACACCTCTGACCATCTGATTAGCTTGTTTAGGGTCAACACCCAATTTTACAGCGATATCTACAGATGCATCAAACTTAGTTTTAGAAATAGATTTCATTAAACCAGCTGCATCAGTAAGAGTGTAAGCAGTAGCCTTATCTATAAGAGCTGAAGCTTCTTTCGTATTTTTACTAACTCTAGCCATATCCTTATTTTTTTTGTGGTGCAGTACCACCTTTAACTGTTAAACCCATACTTCTTGCTGTACCAGCTATCATCATCATAGCTGAATCTACTGAAAAGGCATTTAAATCTGCCATTTTATCCTCAGCTATGGTTTTGATTTGATCCCAGCTTACAGAACCTACTTTAGTTCTATTAGGTTCACCAGAACCTTTTTTCTTTTTAGATGCTTCCAACAATTGTACTGCTGCCGGTGCAGTTTTGATAACAAATTCAAAAGATTTGTCAGCAAAAACAGTGATAACAACAGGAACAATTTTCCCTTGCTTTTCTTGAGTTCTAGCATTAAACTGCTTACAGAACTCCATGATGTTTACCCCAGCGGCACCTAGTGCAGGACCTACTGGTGGTGAAGGATTAGCTGCGCCCCCTCTAACCTGTAATTTTACTATTTTACTTACTTCTTTAGCCATTACTTAAGTTTGTTTAAGATATTATTCTATTGAAAGTTGGAAGCATTAATGTTTCAACAAAATAAAATCGGTTGTTTAAATATTTATTCTTTTTCAACTTGCATAAAACTCAATTCAACAGGAGTTTTACGACCAAATATTTTTACTGTAACTTTTAATTTTTTCTTTTGTTCATCTATCTCTTCAATGAAACCACTGAAAGAGTTAAATGGTCCGTCAATTACTTTCACTGACTCACCCACTACGTAAGGTATCACTATTTCTTCGTCAGTGATAGCCAACTCATCAACTTTACCAAGTATTCTATTCACTTCAGATGTTCTCATTGGTACAGGCTCACCGCCTTTGGTAGCACCAAGAAAACCTATGACACCAGGTACAGATTTGATGATGTGAGGAACTTCACCGACAAGATTGGCTTCAACAAGAATATATCCAGGAAAGAAATTTCTTTCTTTACTGACTTTTTTACCATTTCTTATTTGAAAAACTTTTTCAGTAGGCACAAGAATTTGAGAAACAAAATCAGAGAGATTTAATCTTGAGATTTCGTTTTCAATATATGTGCAAACTTTTTTTTCTTGTCCGCCTATTGCTCTTACTACGTACCAGTGTTTATCTGCCATGTCAATTTTTAAAATAAGTCATATAACACTTCTAGAATATTACGGAAACTTAAATCCATAACATAAACTATTAGTGCAATGATTAATGAAGCAATTGCAACTACAATTGAGCTACTTTGTAGCTCTTTCCATGTAGGCCAAGAGACTTTATTCATTAAGTCGTCAGCTGATTCTTTTATGTATTCGACAAATTTTGCCATTTCATTTAATATTTATTGCACGGGTGGAGAGACTCGAACTCCCAACCAATGGTTTTGGAGACCACTACTCTACCAATTGAGCTACACCCGTAAAACAGCAATAGGAAAGGTCTAATTTAGACCTTTCCCTTGAATGCTGTTAGTAAAAATTATTACTAGCTGATAATCTCAGTAATCTGACCAGCACCTACAGTTCTACCACCCTCACGGATTGCAAAACGAAGACCTTGGCTCATCGCTACTTTATTGATTAATTCAACTGTAATTGTTAGGTTGTCACCTGGCATTACCATTTCAGTACCTTCTGGCAACTGAATTTCTCCAGTTACGTCAGTCGTTCTTAAATAGAACTGTGGACGGTACTTGTTATGGAATGGTGTATGACGACCACCTTCTTCTTTTTTCAAGATATAAACCTCAGCCTTAAATTTAGTGTGAGGTGTTACAGAACCTGGTTTGCAGATTACCATACCTCTTTTGATATCAGATTTCTCAATACCACGAAGTAAGATACCTACGTTGTCACCCGCTTCACCTCTATCTAAGATTTTACGGAACATCTCAACACCAGTTACTGTAGATCCTAATTTCTCAGCACCCATACCGATGATATCAACCGAATCACCTGTGTTTGCAACACCTGTTTCGATACGACCTGTAGCAACAGTACCACGTCCAGTAATAGTAAATACATCCTCGATAGGCATCAAGAAGTCTTTAGCATTATCACGAACTGGCTCTGGAATGTGAGCGTCAACAGCTTCCATTAATTTCATTACAGAATCAACCCACTGAGCTTCACCGTTAAGTGCACCCAAAGCAGAACCTGCAACAACTGGAGCATTGTCACCATCATACTCATAGAAAGAAAGTAATTCTCTCACTTCCATCTCTACTAATTCTAAAAGTTCCTCATCGTCAACCATATCCACTTTATTAAGGAATACAACGACAGCAGGAACACCTACCTGACGAGCTAATAAGATATGCTCTCTCGTTTGAGGCATTGGACCATCAGTGGCCGCACAAACTAAGATTGCACCATCCATCTGAGCAGCACCAGTAACCATGTTTTTTACGTAATCGGCGTGACCTGGACAGTCAACGTGAGCGTAATGACGATTAGCAGTTTCATACTCTACGTGAGCAGTGTTAATAGTTATACCTCTTTCTTTTTCTTCTGGAGCGTTATCGATAGAGTCAAACGCTTGAGCTTCACACAATCCAGCGTCCGCCAATACCTTAGTAATAGCGGCAGTCAAGGTAGTTTTACCGTGGTCAACATGACCGATTGTACCAATGTTTAAGTGTGGTTTGGTACGATTAAAATTCTCTTTTGCCATAGCTAGCTATTTTTAATTAATTAAAGTTAGTCCTCCTATAAAGAAAGGCTGTTTTTTTATTTCTATTGAGCCAATGACGGGAATTGAACCCGTGACCTCTTCCTTACCAAGGAAACGCTCTACCCCTGAGCTACATCGGCTTAGGTTAAGAGCGGGAGACGGGATTCGAACCCGCGACCCTCAGCTTGGAAGGCTGATGCTCTGGCCAGCTGAGCTACTCCCGCAAATTTGTTAATGTGGGGAGAGCAGGATTCGAACCTACGAAGGCGAAGCCAACAGATTTACAGTCTGTCCTCGTTGACCGCTTGAGTATCTCCCCATAACAATTAGCTCTTAAACTAAGAACTGAGCCGCTAGAGGGACTCGAACCCACGACCTGCTGATTACAAATCAGCTGCTCTAGCCAACTGAGCTATAGCGGCAATTTCAATAAATAAAAAAACAGCCCCTCTTGAAAAAGGGTTTGCAAATGTATTAAAGTTTTTGTTTCACACAAATAACAAATACTGTTTTTTTTTATGATATCTATTTTAAGGGGAAAATAAGGCTAAACTAAGCGCTTTTTATGCTTGTTTTTCTTGACTTGTCTTACCAAAATTTCTTGGACAAGATCAACAGCCTCTTCAAAAGACTCGCATTTTTTACTTGCAAACAACTCACTAAAACCAGTATTGACTTTGACTTCCACTAGTTTATTTGACTTGTCTGAGGCATTTTCTATTCTAAGAAAAACATCCGACGATATTAACTCATCATCAAATTGCAATAATTTTTCAATTTTCTTAGTTGTAAAATCTAATAATTTTTGGTCTGCGTCGAAACGTACTGAATGAATAGTGATTTGCATAATGTGATTTTTTATGCTCTTGGATGAGCGTTATTAAATATTTGTTTTAGTTTACCTATCGAATTATGAGTATAGACTTCGGTAGCGGATAAACTTGCATGGCCTAACAATTCCTTTATGACATTAAGGTCTGCTCCATTGTTGAGCATATGTGTAGCAAAGGTGTGTCTAAGTATGTGAGGACTTTTTTTATCAATTGTAGTTACACCCTTTAGTAAATCATTTACTTTTCGGTATACCATACTTGGATTAAGTTTCTTTCCTGAATCTGTAAGTAATAAATAAGAACGGTCAATTGCTTTTTCGTTCATTCTTAAACCCATATAATTATCGATAGACTTTTTCAACTCTTTGGTTAACGGAATAATACGTTCTTTATTGCGCTTTCCAAGCACTTTAACTTGGCTTTTTATAGTATCAACATCTTTTAATTTAATATTGATGAGTTCTGATAACCTTATGCCTGTTGAATAAAATATTTCAATAATTAACTTATCTCTTTTACCTGAATACTCATTATTAAAGTTCAGCTTATCTAACAACTTGTTCATGTCATCTAATCCAACAAATTGAGGCAATTTTTTAGAAGTTTTTGAAGAAGATATCTTAAGTGTTGGATTATCTTTTATGACTTCTTCTTTCACTAAATATTTAAAAAATGATTTTAAACTCGTAATTTTTCGATTTACGGTTCGAGCTGAATTTCCATTATTTAACTCTTCTACCAACCAGCTTCTTATCATTGCATGATTAGTTTTATCAATAGAAATAGTGTAAATCTCTTTTAAGTATGATTGAAATAATTTGAGATCGGTACGGTATGCTTTTACCGTATGTGAGGAGTAGCGTTTCTCCAAAAGTAAGTAATCAAGATAGTTTTGAATCAAAGGCATAAAAAAAGAGACAACGGTTTGAACGAATATACTAAAATAGTATCAAAAATTCAAATGATGTCTCAAATAAATGGAGCAAAGACGTTTAGTCTTCTTCTCTCTGTAAAGTCTCTTTGTAAGCGGCTTTAATCTTTTGATTACGCAATTCAACTGACTTTTTAGTGAATTCACGACGAGCTCTTAATTGCTTCATCGTACCTGTCATATTGAATTTTTTCTTAAATTTCTTAAGTGCTCTATCAATAGATTCTCCGTCTTTTACTGGAATAATAATCATCTTCTGTTTTTTATTGGGCTGCAAATATACAAATATCTACTTCACATACAACTGCTTAACTTAAAATTTGCTTAGCGATAACTATTTTTTGAATTTCTGAGGTGCCTTCTCCGATTGTACATAACTTGGAGTCTCGGTAAAATCGTTCAACAGGAAAGTCTTTAGTATATCCATACCCGCCTAAAACTTGAACAGCATCCGTTGAAACTTGTACCGCAACCTCAGAAGAATAATACTTTGCCATGGCTCCGTCTAATGTGACTTTTTGGTTTGTGTTTTTCTTATCAACTGCCTTGTATATCAACAACTCTGAAGCTTCAATGGTTGTAGCCATATCAGCTAATTTAAAAGCTATGGCTTGATGATGAGCTATTGGCTTGCCGAATTGAACTCTTTCCTTAGAGTATTTTAATGCCGCTTGGTATGCGCCTTTGGCAATACCTAATGATAAGGCTGCAATTGAAATTCTTCCACCATCAAGGACTTTCATAGCTTGAATAAACCCTTCACCTATATTTCCAAGAAGATTATCGTTTGATATTCTACAATTGTCAAAAACTAACTCTGCAGTTTCAGACGCTCTCATACCGAGTTTATCTTCTTTTTTACCTGAACTAAAGCCCTGTGTTCCTTTCTCAACAATAAAAGCTGACATGCCTTTAGAGTCACCTTTTTCACCAGTTCTTACAATCACTACTGCAACATCACCGCTTATAGCGTGAGTGATAAAGTTCTTAGCACCATTCAACACCCACTCATCACCATCCTTGACGGCTGTTGTGGACATACCACCAGAGTCCGAGCCAGTATTGTGCTCTGTTAAGCCCCAGGCTCCTATCCATTCAGCTGTTGCTAATTTAGGCAAGTACTTTTTCTTTTGTAGTTCATTACCGAATTGCATAATATGACCTGTGCACAAAGAGTTGTGAGCCGCCATAGACAAACCTATTGAAGGGTCTACTTTTGCTAATTCTTCAATAGCTGTAACGTATTCTGCATAACCGAAACCTGAACCGCCATACTCTTGAGGCACTAAAACGCCCATCAAACCCAACTCGCCCAATTTCTTAAATACGGCAACAGGGAAAGTCTGATTGTCATCCCAATCTTTCATAAATGGCACAATTTCCTTTTCTGAAAATGAACGAATCATTTCTGAGATTAGCTTTTGATTTTCATTGTAATTAAAATCCATTCTTTAATATTTTATCAGTGAATTAATATCTTCTGAAAATTTTAACAAATTATTTCTACCATCTAAAAAGGACAACTCCACAACGAATAAAAATGATAGTATATTTCCTCCTAGTCGCTGTACTAATTTTGAGGCTGCAACAGCCGTACCACCAGTAGCGAGTAAATCGTCATGAATGACTACATTCCAGCCGTCTTTTATTGCATCTGTATGAATTTCTACCTTAGCTGTCCCATATTCCAAATCATATTCCTCACAAATTATGTCAGCAGGTAATTTTCCAGCTTTTCGAACAGGTACAAATGGTACATTCAAAGCATTAGCTAATAACATTCCAAATAGAAACCCTCGACTTTCAACACCTACAATTGCATCAATTTTTTTATCTTTTAAAATTTCAACAAATGAATTTACAACTAAAGATGACGCCTCAGGACTTGACAAGATGGGGGTAATATCTTTGAAGGATATTCCAACTTTTGGAAAGTCTTTTACTTCCCTAATGTATTCGACTAACAGACTCGTTTTCATCGGTGGTTAAATAAGGTGCAATTTTACGGAATTTAAGGGAGTCTATCAAATGTAAATTGAGTAAATCAGTTAGTGTTCTATATACACCGCGCTGCTGTTTATAGCTAACAATTAAATTTGCCATCTTGTATGAAATGTATGGGTGTCTTCGTAAATCTTTTGCTTCTGAAAAATTAATATTGATTTTTTTAATTTGATTGGTGTCAATAATCAAATGCGATTTGATAGTGGCGTATCTCAAAGAGTCCATTCCATACACTTCTTTTAGCTGATCGATTGAATAAAAACCTACAAGTAAATGTCGATACTTACAAATTCGATTTGCAAAGACAGTACCTATTGATGGTAATGATTTAAAACTTGTAGTGTCTGCTAAATTGACCTCAACACTAAGCCTATTATATATCAACGGCTTATTTTGTGTAACTACGTTTTTAATTTTGTAATTATATTTTTGCTTCTTATCTTCTTCTCTCAATCGATTAACCTCTTCTTTGTAAGCTGAAAAATCATAAGAAATCGGGGTGTGTTTTCTCTATACATCTTTGAAAAAAGACATAAGAATTACTACAATAGATAAAAACACTATACCATTTCGATGCGAATAATTAAAATAAAAAAAGTTTTTCATGGACTTGATGAGTGATTATTTCACTTTTTTAATCACTCCTGTTTTTACTTTGTTTAAGTACTCTTTTAAATCTATTTTCACTTCTCCTGACAGAATCAACAAGCCTAATATGTTAGGGAATGCCATAGCTAAAATCATCATATCAGAAAAATCAAGAACTGCACCTAATTTAACAGATGATCCAACTATAATGAACGCTAAAAATATAAGCTTATAAACAAGTTCAGATTTTTTAGAGGAACCAAATAAGTAAGTCCATGATTTCAACCCATAATATGACCAAGATATCATAGTAGAAAAAGCAAATAAAAATATGGCTATAACTAGAACATATGGAAACCACGATATCACACTTTCAAATGCTTGTGAAGTAAGTTGAGCTCCTTCTACTCCTTGCACACCTGACATACCTGTTACAATAATTACTAAGGCTGTCATGGTACAAATTACTACTGTATCAATAAATGGCTCAAGTAAAGAGACAATGCCTTCGCTGACTGGCTCATTAGTTTTAGTTGCTGAATGTGCAATAGAGGCAGACCCTACACCAGCTTCATTTGAAAATGCTGCTCTTCTAAATCCTTGAATGATTACGCCTATAAAACCTCCAAATGCAGCACTAGGCGCAAACGCACCTTCAATAATCATTGCAAAAGCGTTACCTATTTCTGAAAAATTAACAACTAGAATAACTAAGGCAGCTGCAACATAAAGAACTGCCATAAAAGGAACTATTTTTTCTGTGACTTTGGCAATACTCTTAATACCTCCTATTATTACTGTACCCACTAAAATGGCTAAAAGAAAACCAAACATAGGTCCATTACCTGAAAGCATAGGGAACTGCCCAGAAAGTTGAGCATAGGCCTGATTAGCCTGAAACATGTTGCCTCCACCAAAAGAACCGCCTATACAGAGGATGGCAAATATTACAGCTAATACTTTACCAACATTTGCAAATCCGTATTTTGCTAATCCGTTTTTAAGGTAATACATGGGGCCTCCTGAAACTTCACCGTTTTCATTGACAACTCTATACTTTACCCCTAGCGTGCATTCAACAAATTTTGATGACATACCTAATAATCCAGCCACAATCATCCAAAAGGTAGCTCCAGGACCACCTACTGTAATAGCTACAGCAACACCCGCAATATTACCTAGTCCTACAGTGGCTGATAGTGCGGTCGCTAATGCCTGAAAATGAGATACCTCTCCTTCGTCATTAGGGTCGTCATACTTACCACGAACTAAATCTATAGCATGTTTAAAAGCCCTAATGTTGATGAAATTCATCTTTAAGGTAAAAAAGATAGCCCCAAATACTAACCACACCACAACAATTGGTATTGACGTTCCAATATCAAAGCCCATAGCGGCAATAGGATCCCAAAAAATAAATTGAGCAATGACATCTACAATAGGCACAAAGAAGTCGTTTATTCGATCGCCTAAATTGTTAGTTCCTTCAGCAAAAAGGGAGTTAGCGAAAAGTAACGATGATAGTAAAAATAAAATACGTTTCATATGGATGTAATTGATATTAATTAATTTGTTTTTCTAATAGTGCTAACCCTTCTTCAAAAGAATGAGGGACATAACCTAGTTGATTTATAATTTTGTTTAAAAGGAAACCTGTTTTAGGTGGTCGTTTTGCTTTTTGATTTAAAGTCGATGAAGATATTCTATTTATTTGAGATTTATCGCACTGATAAAAATCAGCCATTCTTTCTACCATTTCATAAATACTCATAATATCCTTACCTGAGGCATTATATATTCCTGTTGCTTGTTTTTCGACAACTAAACGACATGCTTGAGCCAAATCTTCAGCTAAAGTAGGAGAACGAAATTGATCGTCAATTATATTTAATGTTTGCCCTTCTTTTAATGCTTTTCTTCCCCAAAGAACAATGTTGTTTCTTTGTAGGTTTTCAGCTGTTCCATACAATATTATGGTTCTTAAAATTGCCCACTTACAACTTGAATCTTGAAGAACCTTTTCAGACTTCCATTTAGAGAGCCCATAATAACTTAAAGGATTAGCTATATCGTCTTCAGAGTAAGGTCCATTTTCACCATCAAAAATAAAATCTGTTGAAATATGGATTAAATGTGTGTCATATTGCTCACATGCTTTAGACAAGTATTCGATAGCCCTAACATTTATCTTATCACACAACTCTTTTTGATCTTCACAGCCATCTACATTCGTCATTGCAGCCGTGTTTATTACAGCATCTGGCTTGTATTTTTCGAATGTCTCGAAAATAGCTTCTTCATCTGTAATGTCTAAGCTATGATAGATAAAATCGGATTGATTAGAAATTAAACACGAACCTTTTGAACTTGCTATAACATTGTTTTTTTCTTTTAATAAATGAACAAGTTTTTGTCCTAGCAATCCATTACTTCCTGTTATTAAAATTGATTTACTCATTTAAATTACAGGCTTTTTGGTTTTATCAAATATAAAATAAGGTATATTATTATGGGAGAACCAAAACCAAGAATAGCAGCAACAATGAATAGCATCCGAATGCCTGAAACATCAAGTTCAAATTTTTCAGCAATCCAAGCGCAAACTCCTAAAATCTTTTTTTCAATCATGAGTTTTTAATAATTTATTAAGTTTCTTTATTTGCTCGTTAGACCCTAAAACAAATAATTTAGAGTTCGGTATGAGCATGGTTTCAGCACTGGGGTTAATTACATATTTACCTTCAGGTGTTTTGAAACCAATAATATTACAGCCGGTGTGTAAACGCGCATTTAAATCTTTGACGGTCTTGTTCTGAAAGTCGCCAGGCAAATGATTAAGTGATATTTCTTCTAGATTAATTTCTGCGTTACCTTCTAAAGTAATGTTGTCTAAAAACTCAACAACATCAGGTGTTGTGACTAGCGAAGCCATATGTGCGCCACCTAATTTATTAGGCATAATCACATTATCGGCACCAGCTATTTTTAATTTATCAAGTGATTCATCGTAAGACGCTCTACTAATAATTATTAAATCATTCTTTTTTTGTCTTGCAGAAAGAACAACATACAGATTGTCGGCATCTGAAGATAGAGTAGAGATTAATGCTTTGGCTCTTGAAATTCCTGCTAACTCCAATGTTTCGTCAAGGGTAGCGTCACCCTTAACAAATAAGTAGCGTTGTGTATCTCTTAATTTATCAATGCTCTGTGGGTTATTATCAATGACCACAAATTCCTGATTGTGAGCAGCTAATTTGTCTACAGCTTGAGAACCATTTCTTCCAAAACCACATACTATGGTGTGATCCTTTATTCCTTTAATTTCTTTTTTCACTTTGTAATCTTTAAAGTACATGTTGAATTCTCCACCAACAATATAGGTCGTGACCACAGATACTGAATAAGCAAATGTACCAAAACTTGCGATGATTAAAAAGGTTGTAAATAATCGACCATTTTCAGACAACTCAACAACTTCTTGGAAACCTACTGATGAAACGGTGATTACCGTCATATAAATGGCATCCAAAAGAGAGTAATTTTCTATGTGGATAAAACCAAAAATGCCAATAACAACTATTAACAGAATAAAAAAAACTGCATAATAGATTTTGGCAAAAACAAATATTCTCTTTTTCATCACAAATCAAAAACACTAGGTCGTTTACGATATTTAAAATGATTTCTTACTCTTAAGATAAAGACCATACTGAGATAAAACAAAGGAATTCCAAAATTTACAAAGGATAAGTATATAAAAAACAAACGGACAAAAGAAGGCTTTAAGCCTAACTTACTTGCCCACCATGCGCTAACTCCGAAGAATTGTTTCTCAAAAAAATTTAGCAAACTATTCATTTTTTGTAATCAAGTAATTACCGATGTTGCAATTTAAACATTTTTTAGCTTCACAGTATTTTCTTTTAAGTTGTATTAGTGCTTGAGATTGAGCTGCGTTACGAACAACTAACCCCATACCATTAAATCGCTTAACAACATTATTATTTTCAGCCTTTACCTCCTGCAAAAACTGTATGGATTTTTCATGAAAAGCGATATTACCTTTCTCTTTGGCATAAACAAATAATAGAGAGCAAACGGAATTGATAACAATACTATGAAAAAGGTTAATTCCTATCGACTTTTTTCTATGGTGAGATTTCTTCTTGAAATGATAATGAGTTAACCAATAGTCACTAACAGAGGATTCAAATATTTTTTTAATCTATCAATAGATTTGGCCTCAACAACTTTAGAAAACAAATTAGCATTATTAAAAATGAGCTTTGCCAATTGCGCTATTCTAACTGTTGGAAACGATGATGGGCGTAAACGCATAAACAGCCATTGTTCAACCTCCATCTCTTTTAGATCATACTTGTGCTTTAAAAAAGAATACTCTTTTTTGAGAGATTGACCATAGCTGTCGTCGACATCGTTTAGGAAACCTGCTACGCCGAACAATAATGCCTCAATTTGAAATAAATTGTTTCTGTGTTTGGCTAAAATACTAAACGGAAGTCTGTTGGATAAACTAAGCATAGATTCAGCATTTATTTTTAAGCCAATTGACTGACACAAGGATTGATAAAATATACATTCCCAATTGTTTTTAGAATTCCTCAATTTTTTTGACAACACATTTGATTTTTCCTCTAATCGTTCAATTAATAACCTCTCGAAAAATTGACTGACAATGAATTCATCCACTTGTGTAATGTAGGATTCACAAAGAATCCAGTTCTTACTATGCATCAATTGTTGATAAAAGTTGAGCAGCTTGTTATCGACTAAAGGCTTGAGCTCTAAACATGGAATACAATCTCCATTATTATTTCTGATTTCTTTATCGTTTTGCCATACGACATGAAGTATTACAGAATTATACCTTTTATCATTTTGATGCTTATGCTTGGACCAATCAGAAGAGTTAACATGTATCTCTACATCGCCATGCCAATCTAAACCATCAATATTTACTCTAGCATTAAGAAAGTCTGGTCCAGCATCATGATTAGGCTTGCCAACAGAATAAATCGATAATGGCAGATTTAGAGAGGTAAATAATGATGTGATATCAAAATGACTAAATTGCCAGATATAATGAAGTAATTTCGTTCATGGCAATCAAGTAAAGTTATTCCGTTTGTATGATAACACTATCTTTCGATGATACAGCAAAAATACCATATCCTTTAATCTCTTCATTTTCGTCTAGGAAACTGTTATAAACATTTACAGGTTCGGAGTTAAAAATGGGATTATCTCCTGTATTAGATTGAACTATTTTAGTTGTGAAGTACTGATAAAAGGCATAGTCTACACTCCATAGATTCAACTGAATGGAATCTGCGCCTTCACCTTCCAGAAGAAAATAGCTGCTGAATAATATATTAATCTCTTTTGTTGTCCCATCAAACAACACGTCATTAAAAAGCACTTTACCTCTTGAAAACTGTCCTTGATTCAACGAGGGGTCATCACTATCAAAATATATTTTTTCTTTATCAGCGTAATAGTCTCCCCATAAACTATCTGTTCCATTATCCTGCTCAGGAAAATAGCCTTTAAGATTTATCATGTAGTAATTATTAGTAGACTCTGGATCATCGAAAGTAAACTTTAAGCTAACATTATCATTGGTTACCATCTGTAATTCTTCAACAGATTTAATATTTATTCTTTCAAAGGAATATAAACTTGAAGATATTGTTTCATACATAGGGTGTGAAACACGAATATCAAAATTTGCTCCTTGTTGAACGATTAAGTCTGATTCATATCTATGCTTTGAAGCATTATATGCTAAGGTATCTATCACATTTTCACCTTCCATCAACAATACGGTTGCATTACTTAAAAAAACAAAATTGTCAGTCGATAAAGGAGCCTGAGAAACACTAATGTATGCTTTCCAATTTTCCCCAACTGAATTTACAGAATTGACAACTAGCTTTGGTTCGTGCTTAGGAAGATCGACATCAATAACAGTTTGCATATTATCGCAAGAAACAAATGAAAAAATAATAAGGGTAGTGTATATGATATGTTTCATTTGTCTAAAATTTAAATTTATATGAAATCGATGGTATTATTGGGAACAAAGAAGTTTGTTGAACAACTCTAGCACTAACTGGCACTCCATTTTGAACTTGAATCTTGTCATTAATAGATAGGAAAAATGGATTTTTCCTATTGTAGAGATTATATGCACCTACAGAAATTGTTCTTTCTCCCCATCTGGTTTTTTTATGAAAGTTTAAGCCTATATCTAATCGGTGATAAGCCGGTAATCTCAGATTATTTCTTGTTGGGAAATATTCTATTTCGTTGACACTGCCTTCATCAATTCCATTTGTATTACCATTAATATTTACGGTAGGATATCTTGCCTCAAGAAAAGTCATGTTATTTCCCGTACCATAAACCCATGTAAGACCGATGTCAAAATTATCTGAAAATTTATGCGCCATAACTATAGAGAAATCGTGCCTTCTATCGTATTTGTAAGGATACCACCTGCCAAAGTTTACGTTTTCAAACTTCCTTTCACTAAAGGATAAGGTATAGCCTATCCAACCTGTTGTTTTACCTTTTTTCTTCTGTACAAACAACTCCGCCCCATAAGATCTTCCAACTCCGTTGGTATCAACTTTATTTTTCCAATCTTCAAAGCCAATTATCTCAGCACCAGGCTTAAGTGTTATCAAGTCATTCATTTGCTTGTAATACCCCTCTATACTGACCTCCAATAGTCCATTTAGGAAGTTTTTATTTACAGACATAGCCAGCTGTTTAGAATATTGAGGAGGTACAGAATCCGTACTTGGCACCCATATATCAGTGGGCAAACCCGCTCCGCTACTAGTTAGTAGATGTATATTTTGTTGCATTTCCGCATACGATGCTTTAATAGACCAATCTTTATTAACTAAAAAACGTGATGAAAATCTAGGTTGAAAAGAATAATAGGTTTTGTTATTGGTGTTGAAATAACCTAAGTGCATTCCTAAATTAATTTTCAGTTGGTCATTTACTCTTATGTCATCTTCTAGATAAAAGAAAGCGTCGTTACTTTCCAATGCTTCCGAAAAGTTAAAGGTAGTATCATAAGGAACGATATATGTTTCGACACCTAAAGAATCTCTTTCAAAAGTACTGAGATATAACTCAAACGAGCCTGGATAAAAATTATGACGCACATAATTCAGACCAAACTTGATATAGTGATTGGGGTTAGGCAAATAATCAAAATCTATTTTTGCACCATAATCTTTGACACCAGAAAAATAATTAAAATGGGCAGTATCTTTAGTCAATTGAAAAGGGCTTGATGTTGAACTCCTGCTATCATATAATGTATTAAACTGATATTTGCTATATGTTAGAGTTGTATTGGCAAATAGCTTGTTTGAAAAAAGATGATTCCATCTTAAGCATGAAGTTACATTTCCCCAATCTAGACCAAAATCATTTTCTGAAGTAGATTCATAATTTAGGTCTTGATCTATAAAGTCATCGTTATTACTATCCGTTAAATAAAATCTATCCTTACCTAAATATGCACTTAGATACAATCTGTCTTTCTCAGAAATTTTATGATTTAATTTAGCGTTCAAGTCATAAAAATAATACCCCCCAGGGTTACCATTATTAGCACTTTTTATGAGCGGTTGAGCTAAAATATCTATATAGGTTCTTCTTCCTGAAACAATAAATGAGGTTTTATCTTTTATGATAGGTCCTTGAAGTGTGAGCTTAGAAGATATCAATCCTATGCTTCCTTCTCCTTCAATCTTCTTCATATTACCTTCTTTCATATCTATTTCTAGAACGGAAGACAAACGACCACCAAAACGAGCAGGATATCCCCCTTTGGTAAGTCTTACATTTTTTATGGCGTCAGCATTAAAAACAGAAAAGAAGCCAAATAAATGCGAAGCATTATATACTGGTACGCCATCTAATAAAATTAAATTTTGATCAGGGCCTCCACCTCTTACATAGAATCCACTTGTACCTTCACCTCCAGACTGAACACCTGGTAATAACTGAATAGCCTTTAGCACATCTACTTCACCCAATAAAGCTGGTATATTTTTTATTTGTTGTACAGGGACTTCTACTATACTAGTTTGAGTTCGCTCAACAACGGTTTCCTCAGCTACTATTGTTACCTCATCAATATCGGTGCTACCTGTGCCGAGGTCAATGTTGAAGGAAACATTTTTATTTAGGTTAATGCTTTTAGTTTGCGTTTCAAAACCAATGTAAGTAAATGATACTTCATAAGTGTCTTCAGGAAGAGTAAGACTGTAAAAACCATAAGTATTCGATGTTGTACCAACTAGCTTTTCTTTTACTAAGACATTTACACCGATAAGAGATTCTCCATTTTCCTTGTCGTTAATAAAACCACTAATAGTGTACTTTTGTTGAGAAAAAGAGCTAAGCGACAGTACTATCAAAAAAGATAGTATAGAGAAGTTTTTCATCATTATTAGTTTAATGAGTATAATGTGTTTTTGTATCTTTTATTGTACGAGTGATGCTTTTTTCAACATTTCACTCATAGCACCTTGCAAGTCGAAGGCCTTTCTTCTAGCGGCAATGGCAAAGTCTTCCGAAGAACTAGCGTAAATAATTCCTCTTGATGAATTGACTAACAAACCACAATGGTCATTCATTCCGTATTTAGCAACATCCTCTAAACTACCGCCTTGAGCACCTACACCAGGAACAAGTAAAAAGTTATCAGGGGCTATGTCACGAACCTTTTTTAAAGATTCTGATCTAGTAGCACCCACTACAAACATTATGTTCTGCCCATAGGTTTGTACTTTCTCCAATACCTTTTGATACAACATATTACCATCATAATCTTTAATCATCTGAAAATCTAATCCGCCTTGGTTTGATGTTAATGCTAAAACAATAGCCCACTTACCTTCAAAATCTAGAAAAGGTTTTACTGAATCAGAACCCATATATGGCGCAACTGTAACTGAATCAAAATTATAAGTTTCAAAAAAGGTCTTGGCATACATATTAGATGTGTTTCCGATATCACCTCTTTTAGCATCAGCAATTGTAAATATCTCTTTAGGAATATAATTAAGTGTCTTTTGTAAACTATCCCAACCCTTAAGTCCCATACTTTCATAAAAAGCTATGTTGGGCTTATAAGCCACACACAAATCGTGAGTAGCATCAATTATTTGTTTGTTAAACTCAAATATTGGATCTTCTGAATCAAGAAGGTGTTTTGGTATTTTTTGCAAATCGGTATCTAAACCTATGCATAGGAAAGATTCTTTCTTTTGTATTTGCTGAAATAACTCTTCTTTAGTCATTGTTAATTATCATTAGTGGTGCCTTCTTTTAGCCTTTCTGCATTTTCAGCCAATTGTAACTCCTCGATAAATTTATCAATTTCGCCATCCATTACATTAGATAGGTTATATTGTGTGAGTCCAATACGGTGATCTGTTACTCGACCTTGAGGATAATTGTAAGTTCTGATCTTTGCAGAACGATCTCCAGTTACGACCATTGATTTACGTTGGCCAGACAACTCTTCTAAACGCTTTTGCATTTCAATTTC
This sequence comes from Flavobacteriales bacterium, assembly GCA_029248105.1. Classification (NCBI taxonomy): domain Bacteria; kingdom Pseudomonadati; phylum Bacteroidota; class Flavobacteriia; order Flavobacteriales; species Flavobacteriales bacterium. Next base: position 63,858 of record JAQWJZ010000003.1, on the reverse strand, counting down.
ATAAATACGAGAACGCAATACTTTCAAGGCTTTATCGTAATTTTTGTGCTGCGATTTCTGATCTTGACATTGTGCAACAACACCTGTTGGTATGTGTGTTAGTCTAACAGCGGAGTAAGTTGTATTTACCGACTGACCACCTGGACCCGAAGAACAATAGGTGTCTTTTCTTATATCACTATCTTTTATTTCAACATCAAACTCTTCAGCCTCAGGCATGACCACTACAGAAGCAGCCGATGTATGCACTCTTCCTTGAGTTTCAGTTTGAGGCACTCTTTGAACACGGTGTACCCCAGATTCAAATTTTAGCATTCCATAAACATCTTCACCTTTGACATTAAAAATGATTTCTTTATACCCTCCAGAAGTTCCTTCTGCCACATCAACAACCTCTGTTTTCCAACTTTTTGAACTAGCATAGTTACTATAAAGTCTATACAGATCGCCCGTAAAAATACTTGCTTCATCACCACCCGCACCAGCACGTATCTCGACAACTGCATTTTTAGAATCAGCAGGATCTTTAGGAATTAATAAAACCTTTATCTCTTCCTCCAAGACTTCTTGTTTTGGCATCAAATCGTCTAACTCTATTTTTGCCATTTCCTTCATTTCATCATCTTTCAACATCTCTTTTGCATTTTCAATGTTGGATAATATATTTTTATATTCGTGATAAGCCTCAATAATCGGCTGAAGGTCTTTGTATTCTTTATTAAGTTGGATATACTGTTTCATATCAGAAATTATGTTGGGATCAACAATAAGCTCTGACACTTCATCAAATCTATTTTTTATCGCTTCTAACTTGTCTAACATCTAGTATATAAATTCTCCATAGGAGCTTTTGATAGTTAATTTTTTACCATTGTGGGACTCTACTCTGCCAATAATTTTAGCCTCAACACCAAATGATTCTGAAATAGAAATTAGTGAGTCAGCGATTTCTTGAGAGACATATAATTCCATTCTATGCCCCATATTAAAAACCTTGTACATCTCTTTCCAATCCGTACCAGATTCTTTTTGAATCAAGTCAAACAAAGGGGGAATATCAAACATATTGTCTTTTATAATGTGAACATCATCTACAAAATGTAATACTTTTGTTTGTGCTCCACCACTACAATGAACCATTCCGTGAATATCTTCTCTATGTCTTTCTAGAATTTCTTTGATTATAGGGGCATAAGTCCTAGTTGGTGACAACACTAATTTACCAATATCTATACTTAATCCTTCTAAAGTATCTGTTAGCGATTTACTCCCAGAATAAACTAATTCTTCTGGCACAGAGGCGTCAAAACTTTCAGGATACTTTTTTGAAAGATACTTGGCAAAAACATCGTGTCGTGCTGATGTCAAACCATTGCTCCCCATACCTCCATTATAGTCACTTTCATAGTTAGCTTGTCCAAATGATGACAAACCTACTATAACATCACCATCCTTAATATTACTATTGGAAATAACTTTAGACTTTTTCATTCTTGCTACAACGGTAGAATCAACAATTATGGTTCTAACCAAATCACCAACATCTGCAGTCTCTCCTCCAGTTGAGTGTATATCCACACCAAAACCTCTTAAATCGGCTAGCAACTCTTCTGTTCCATTAATTATAGCAGATATAACATCACCAGGTATTAAGTTTTTATTTCTTCCTATTGTAGATGATAATAGTATATTATCGACTGCACCAACACACAATAAATCGTCTATATTCATTACTAAGGCATCTTGGGCAATGCCTTTCCATACAGAAATGTCTCCGGTTTCTTTCCAATACATATAAGCCAAAGATGATTTGGTGCCTGCGCCATCAGCATGCATAACCACACAATAATCATCGTCATTCGCAAGATAATCAGGAACTATTTTACAAAATGCTTTAGGGAACAACCCTTTATCTACATTTTTGATAGCATTGTGAACATCTTCCTTGTCAGCAGAAACACCTCTTAAATTGTATCTATTATTGCTCATTATTTTGTAAAAAAAAAGCATCTCGAAAAAAAATCGAGACGCTTTTAAAATTGTTAAATTAAGCTACTTCTTTTTGGGAAGCACTCTATCCGACTCGGCATCGTAAAATGAATCAAGAACAACTTTGAAATCTGTTCTCCTGTTGTATTGATGCGCCTTTTCGATATCTTTCTTTCTTTTTAATTTTTCAAAGAATGCTTCATTTAGAATTGCACCAGGTTTTAGTTTACCATCTTTTACATCCATAACAAATGGCTCATTCTCACCCACTCCTTTTGCAATTAACCTCATAGGTTTTATTCCTTTATCGACCATATAGTCTACACAAATTTGAGCCCTTCTTTGAGATAACTCCATATTGAACTCATCTCCAGCTCTGTTATCTGTATGCGAACGTAATTGAATCACAACGTTAGGGTTTTCTACAAGAACTGCAACTAGTGTATTAAGCGCTTCCTTGGATTCTTTTCTTAACTCAGCACTATTAAAGTCGTATTCGATTTTAGGCAAGACTATTTCTTTAAGAGTTGCTTCAAGGACAATATCTTGAACCATATTTACTGATTCATTTACTCCTATTGTTGATTGCGTAAAATTAGAAGATAAGTAACCTTCATTTGACACCGTTATGCTATAAGAAACATTCTCCTTGACGAACTCTTCATCAAATAAATATCTTCCAGAATTGTCAGTAACAGTTTGAGAAATACTCCCGTCACTACCTACTATATCAATTGTAGCACCTGAAATAATTTGCTTAGTCTTTAAATCAGTGATAATCCCTGAAAGAGTTAAATTAAGTTTAGGCAAATTAAATCTGTATATATCGTCTCCCTTACTACCTAATCTATTTGAAGATAAGTATCCTCTCTCTTCTTCGTCTTCAAAAATAATTCCAAAATCATCATTTGATGAGTTGATTGGGCTGTTCATATTATTTACAGAGCGAAGGTTATTTTCAGCATCAAATACCGCTTTAAAAATATCAAGCCCGCCCATACCAACATGACCGTCTGATGAAAAATAAAGAGAACCATCTGCATGTATAAAAGGGAACAATTCGTTTCCACTCGTATTTATTTCATCCCCTAAGTTAATAGGCTCACTCCATTCATCTCTTTTAACTTTTTTGATATACCAGATATCTTTACCTCCATAACCGCCTTTCATATCAGATGAGAAATAAAGTACCTTTCCATCAGAACTTAGTGAAGGATGTGCAAAACTACTTACGCTGTCGTAAGGTAGCGGCAACAATACTGGAGAAATCCAATTCTTGCCTTTTTTCTTGGAGAAATATATTTCACATGTAGGAATAGGCTTGATTTTCGAGTTTTCCATACACCTGGTAAAGTATAATTCATTTCCTCTTTTGTTGAGTGAAGGAGATGCTTCGTGGTCAGAAGTATTCATCGGCTCTTCAAATGGAGATGGCTTGGACCATCTTTTCTTCTTTTTATCGTATTTAGACCAATAGATATCAGTAAAAGAATTACCAGTAAATCCATCAGCAGATTTTCCTAACGAACCGTCACGAGAAGATGTAAAAAACAACTCATCATAATCTCTACTAGCATAACACGGAGAGTATTCCTCTTGGTTAGTATTGTGCTGAAAAGATGTTAACTCGTAGCGACTTGGGTTTTGAAGTGCGTCAAGGGCAAACATACAAGATTGTATTCCTTTGTCAGCTCTATCATCGTTAGGCTTAAACTCTTTATACTTTTCATATTGAACTATAGCATCTGAGAACTTTTGTTGCTTTTGTAACACCTGCGCATACCTAAGATACACTTCTGCATGAGGGTATTTTGCTTTAATGGCTCTTTTGTACATAGCCATTGCTTTCTTTAAGTAAATCGGCGTACCTATATTTCGTGCACATTCAGCCTGAAGAAAAATTAATTCAGCCTTTTTAGCTCTATTTTTCTCCTTAGCATAATCTGCTTTATAAAGCTTTTCAGCCTCATAATAATTCTGCATCATATAGGCTTTATCAGCCTTAGACATCTTGTTTTTCTTAGAAGATTGTGACAAAAGTGATGTTGTAGACACCAAAAAAAACAACATCGTAAGTGAAAGTAAATGTTTCATTTTTTAAATCATAGAATTTTTGCTAAAATAAGGATTTATTTCATTCGATAACATTACAATCTAATATCTATTAAAAAGTTGTTAATATTTTTGGTAATTTTACCGCAAATAAACGACATTATCAACTATATTTGTGTACTTAATACACTATCTAATTTAACACAGTTAAAAAATGACTAAAAGTAAACTCGAGTACATTTGGCTTGACGGCTACGAGCCAACTCAAAATATGAGAAGTAAAACTAAAATTATCAATAATTTTAGTGGTAAGCTAGAAGACTGCCCTATATGGTCTTTTGATGGAAGTTCTACTTTACAGGCTTCAGGTGGATCTTCAGACTGCCTACTTAAACCTGTCGCAATTTACCCTGACCCTACAAGAATTAATGGCTATCTTGTAATGACTGAGGTTTTAAATGCGGATGGTAGCAATCATTCATCAAACGGAAGAGCAACCATTGATGATGATGATAATGATTTTTGGTTCGGCTTCGAACAAGAATATTTCATTATGGACACTCAAACACAACTCCCCTTAGGATTTCCATTAGGCGGGTATCCTGGTCCACAAGGACTGTATTACTGTTCTGTTGGCGGAAGAAATACTCATGGTAGAGATTTTGTTGAAGAACATGCTGACTTATGTATTGAGGCTGGGCTTAATTTTGAAGGAATTAACCAAGAAGTTGCTAGTGGACAATGGGAATTTCAATTATTCGCTAAGGGAGCTAAAAAAGCTGGTGATGAAATTTGGATTGCAAGATACCTTTTAGACAGATTAACCGAAAGCTACGGCTATTACATTGAATACCACCCAAAGCCAGTTAAAGGCGATTGGAATGGTTCAGGTATGCATGCTAACTTTTCAAACACAACCCTAAGAACTTGTGGTTCTAAAGAAACGTATGAAAAGATTTGTGAAGCATTCAGACCAGTAACTAAAGAGCATATCTCTGTTTACGGTGCCTATAATGACGAAAGGCTTACTGGCTTACACGAAACAGCATCAATCAATGATTTCAGCTATGGTGTTTCTGATAGAGGTGCATCTATAAGAATTCCTATTATGGTAGTTGAAAATGGATGGAAAGGTTGGTTAGAAGATAGAAGACCAGCTTCAAATGGCGATCCTTATAAAATTGCGGCTAGGATTATAAAAACTGTCAAAAGCGCCGAGTAGATTATTTTACTTAAGTAAATAAAAAAACTAACAAGAGCTCTTGTTAGTTTTTTTTAGCTTTATGGATTATTTCTCTAAGTCTTTTTCGACCTTTTGTATCTCCTCTTTAACTGATGTTGCACTAGAACGAATTTCCCTTTTTATATCGTTAGATGCATCTTTCAACTCTCTCATACCCTTACCCAAGCCTCGCGCAATTTCAGGTATTTTTTTTGAGCCAAATAACATAACGACCACCAACATAATAATTACAATTTCTGGTCCGCCTATAAATAATAAAATAGAAGTCATATAATATGTGTTCTTAACAACGCAAAGTTAAATAATAAAAGTAATTGCATTAAATTAAAAATGCCCCAAATTTTGGGGCACTTTTAATCTTAAGAAATAAAGAATTTTATTTTTTATCTTCTTCTGATTTTTTGACCGTATCGACCATTATTGGTGAAGCGACAAATAATGAAGAATAAGTCCCAACAATTACACCTACCATTAATGCAAACATAAATCCTCGAATTACCTCACCTCCAAACAAGAATATTACTAATAACACAAAGAATGTAGTAAGCGACGTGTTTACTGTTCTACTTAATGTACTATTTAATGCATTATTCACTAGTGAATTGAATTCTTTTTTCTTAAAGATATTCATATGTTCTCTAATTCTATCAAATACAACAACAGTATCATTAAGAGAATAACCAATTATTGTTAAAAGAGCTGCAATAAACGCTTGATCAATCTCTAATGAGAATGGTAATACCCCATAAAACAAAGAGAATATTGATAAGACAATTAATACATCGTGGAATACTGCTGCAACAGCACCTAAACTAAATTGCCATTTTCTAAATCTCAATAGGATATATAAGAAAATTATAAGTAATGAGAACATTATAGACCATAATGCTGATACTTTAATATCATCTGCAATAGTTGGTCCTACTTTTTGAGAACTCATCACCTCATAATCACCAATACTTACCAATCCATCGTCTAACTTGCCACTAACAATAGCATCGGCGCTCAATTCTTTACTATCAATAAGGTATTTAGTAGTAATTTTCACTTGATTATTATCCCCAAAGGTTTTTACTTCAGGATACATTTTAAGACCAGAGTCGTCGATAAAATAATTAGCTAGTGAATTTCTAATCGCTTCGTTATCAACAGGTTCATCAAAACGAACAACGAAAGTTCTACCCCCTTTGAAGTCTACACCATAATTTAGTTTTTTGGTTACTAAAGAACCTATTCCTATCAAAATAATAAGAGATGATATTCCATAGAAAATTTTACGCTTACCAATAAAATCAATAGCTGTGTTTTTGAATGCACCTCTGGTAATTGAGTTATCAAAAGATGCTACACCCTTTTTCTCTAATCTCCAGTGGAATATTAGACGTGTTAAGAAAATAGCTGAGAATAAAGATGTCAAAATACCTATTACAAGAGTTGTAGCAAATCCTTTAATAGGTCCACTTCCAAATATATAAAGAACAATACCTGTCAATAGAGTGGTCACGTTGGCATCAATAATTGAACTGTAAGCATTTTTGTAACCATCTGAAACAGCTAGCTTTAGCCCTTTGCCGTTCATTAGCTCTTCACGTATTCTTTCATAAATAAGAACGTTTGCATCTACTGACATACCAATTGTTAATACAATACCTGCAATACCAGGAAGCGTAAGTACAGCACCTAATGAGGATAAAACACCAAACACAAAGAAAAGGTTTGCCAAAAGGGCAATATTTGATACTAAACCAGCAAAACTGTAATAGAACATCATGTACAACAATACAATTGACAAGGCTATAATGAATGATCTCAAGCCTGAATCAATAGCCTCTTGACCTAATGATGGTCCAACAATTGCTTCTTCAATGATTCTTGCAGGTGCGGGTAATTTACCTGACTTCAAGATATTAGATAAGTCATTTGCTTCGTTGATGGTAAAGTTACCTGTTATCTGGGATCTTCCACCAGAAATTTCTGATTGAACTGTCGGAAATGAATACACATAATCATCTAAAACAATAGCAACACTTTTACCTATGTTGTCAGCTGTTAATCTTTTCCACATTCTTGCACCTTCAGCATTCATTGCCATAGACACCTCAGGTGAGCCGTTAAACTGACCAAAGTCGGTACGAGCATCAGTAACGACATCTCCTTCCATAGCCGCTTTACCATCTCTTGAAGTAACTCTTAAAGCAACTAACTGAACAAACTTTCCTTCGGGATCGTATGGCTTTACAGTCCAAGAAAAACGCACATCTCTAGGTAATATATTCTTAACCTCGTCCATCTTTAAAAAAGCATTGACCGCAGCAGTATCTTTTACAGAAGATATTCCACAAACAGGACCTTCGTTAGGTTGGTTGGATTGATTCAGATTAGGAAATAAAACGGCATATAATGGGTTTTCTCTTGAAAATTGTTCAGCAGTCATAGCTGCAGTATCAGAAGAAGCTTCTGAGTTTGTGCTTAACTCATCAATAGATAAATCTGAATTAAAATCTTCTTCAACTTCAGTGTTTTCAACAATTTCCTCAGAATCAGCAATTGTATCTTCTAATTCAACTTGAGATTTAAGAAATGTATTAATTTGATCAATCGCACCTAAAATCTCAGCATTTTCATACGTTTCCCAAAACTCTAATTGTGCTGTTCCTTGTAGAAGTTTACGAACTCTTTCTGGATCTTTAACACCTGGTAATTCAACTAAAATTCTTCCTGAGCCTTCTAAACGCTGAATGTTTGGTTGAGAAACACCAAATCTATCTATCCTAGATCTCAAAATATTAAATGAACGGTCAATCGCATCTTCAACTTCAGTACGAATCACTCCCATTACTTCATCGTTTGTCGAAGTAGAGTTTATTTTATCTTTTAGTTCAGGTGTATAAAAAATTGAGGCAAGCTTTCCCTCTGGGTTTAACTCAGTAAAAGATTGAGCGAATAGAGTAACAAAGTCATCCTGACTATCTAGCTGTTTATTCACTGCCAAGTTAATAGCCGAATTAAACGCTTCATCTTTGTTTTAATTAGACATTGCTCTTATCACATCCACAACAGATACTTCAAGAGTAACATTCATACCACCTTTAAGGTCCAAACCAAGATTTATTTCTCTTGATTTACACTCGTTATAAGTGTAGTTTTTAACTCCGATATTGTAGATAGGCTCCGATGAAATGGAATCTAAATAAGCTTTTTCTTTAAACTCATCTCCATTCGAATACTCTACTGCATCCTTCTCAACTCCTTGAGCTATCCATGTGAAAGACAATTGGTATAGACAAACAATTGCAAACACTAATGCGAACAGAGAGATAAAACTTTTATTTTGCATAATATTTTAATTTAGAACGGGCAAATATAGAATTTCAATTTTGAAATAGCAATTGAAATGAGGATAACTAAATTATTAGGTTTAGAATGGTCTATTATTCTATTCCCAAATACTATCACACACATAGAATTTTAATCGTAAATTTGCATGTATGAAAAATGCCCTTATTCTATTTCTTCTTATAGCTCCATTGGCGCTATTTAGTCAGTTCCTCAATAGATCAGACATTTCAATTATTGAAAACGGAAGCCTAATAAAAAATCCCCTTACAGGCGGACTCAATTCATGTCAACTATCTAATATAGACCTCAATAACGATGGCAAAAAAGATATTTTTGTATTTGAAAGAATCGGTGATAGAGTATTATGTTTTTTGAATGCTAATGACGGGGTAGGAACAGATTTTGACTATTCTGTAGAATATAGCCATGATTTTCCTGAGCTAAAGAAATGGGCTTTATTAATTGATTACAACTGCGATGGAAAAGAAGATATCTTTACCTACAACGACAGTTACGTTAAAGTCTACAAAAACACTTCACAAGGAGAAAATATAAATTTTCAAATCGAAACGACTGCCTTAATAAGCGATTTAGGCCCTATACTAAGTGCTATAATAATTTCAGAAGTAGATATCCCCTCTTTTGTAGATGTAGATGGAGATGGGGATGTCGATGTGTTAACGTTCAAACAAAGTGGTGGTTATGTTGAATATCATCAGAATCAAAGCCAAGAGCTTTATGGCAATTGCGACAGCTTAGTTTTTGAATTAAAGACAGATTGTTGGGGAGAATTTTTTGAAGGATTAAACACTTATGATTTCAACAGTTGTGAAGAAGATGCTATAATTAATCAGCCTCAAATTCGATCTTCTGGAGCTCATAGCGGCTCATCAACACTTGCTCTTGACATAGATGGCGATAACGACATGGATTTTATTCTGGGTGATGTATCGTTTAACAATTTAAATATGTTAACCAACGGCGGTGATTCTCAAAGTGCAAATATGGTTTCTGTAAATCAAGATTTTCCCATCGGAAACGGAAGTGATATTAGTGCTGAAATAAACTCATTTCCTGCTGCATTTTACCTTGACATTAATAATGATAATATCAGGGATTTAGTTGTTAGCCCTAACATAAATAATAACGCTGAAAACTTTGAGAGCATCATGGTATTCCTAAATACTGGCGCAGATAACAATCCAACATTTGAATTCAGTCAAAAAGATTTTCTGCAAGACAACACCTTGGACTTTGGGTCAGGCGCTTACCCTGCTGTAATAGACTATAATAACGATGGATTAAAAGACTTACTCATTGGTAATTACGGATATTTCAACAATAGCAACCCTTCATCTCAGCTTGCGTTATTAAGAAATATAGGAAGTCAAACAGAACCTAACTTTGAAGTGATTAACAGAGATTATGGTGGCCTTTCATCAATAGCACTAGATACAATTCTAAACGAAACAGTTAACGGACTTTACCCTACCCTTGCAGATTTAGATAACGATGGAGATGTAGATATGATATTGGGTGATAATAACGGAAAACTGCACTACTTTCAAAATAATGCAGACGATGGACAAGATGCATTATTTGAACTTGAAAACGTTAGCTTCTTTTCCATAGATATAGGCCAACATGCTACCCCTTTTTTATACGACATGAATAATGACAATCTATTTGACTTAATTATTGGTCAAGTAGATGGCACATTAAGTTATGCTGAAAATACTGGAACACCCTATAGTCCAATATTTAACTCATTAATTGATGACTTTGGCGGAATATCAGTTAATAACGACGAGAGCTTGTATGGGTTTAGCACTCCCTATGTTTTTGAGAAAGACAATGAAATCAATATTCTTATTGGTAGTGAAAGCGGACTAATTTACCATTACCAAAGTGTTAACAACAACCTTTCTTCCAATTTTGAACTCATTTCAAATAATTTTCAATGGATAAATGACGGTAAAAATACAGCTGTTCTTTTTGAAGATTTTACAGCTGACAATAAAAGAGACTTATTTTTAGGAATGGAGACAGGTGGGTTATTTTACTTTAAAAATGATAGTGTTGGAACTGGCATCAAGAACAACATTTACAAATCTGCAGTTGATATTTTTCCTAATCCATTCAACGATTATATAAATATTGACACTGATAAAGAAACTATTTTATCCATTTACTCCGTATTGGGGCGTTTAGTTCAAAAAGAAAAAATATATCAGCCCTCATCCATCAGCCTTGGACACCTGCCAACAAGCTCTTATTTTGTTCATATTCAACAAGATAAGTTATCAGAGTGGAAAAAAATTATCAAAAAATAAAAAAGAGAGCAATCGCTCTCTTTTATTTATGATTTTTATTATTGAAAAGTATTAAGCGTTCACTTCATTAAGCAAACCGTTAGTTGCCTTAACACCTTCTGCTGATTCAGCAAGTTTGTTTTTTTCTTCATCATTAAGGTCAATTTCTACGATCTTTTCGATACCATTTTTACCTAAAATTACAGGAACTCCTATGCACAAGTCACTCATGCCATATTCACCTTCTAATAATGCAGAACAAGGGAACATTTTATGCTGATCACAAGCAATTGATTGAACTAAAGACGATACCGCAGCTCCTGGCGCATACCAAGCTGAAGTACCTAGCATAGAAGTTAAAGTAGCGCCTCCTACTTTAGTATCTTCCTTAACTTGATTTAATCTTTCCTCACTGATAAACTCAGAAACCCTAACGCTATTTCTAGTCGCTAGTCGAGTCAATGGGAGCATTCCTTTATCGCTATGCCCACCAATAACCATCCCATCAACATCCGAAGAAGGACATTCTAAAGCCTCACTTAACCTATACTTGAAACGAGCACTATCTAAAGCTCCGCCCATACCAATAATTCTGTGTTTTGGTAGTCCGGTAACTTTATGTGTCAAATAAGTCATGGTATCCATAGGATTACTTACTATAATAAGTATAACATTGGGGGAATGTTTTATCAGGTTTTCAGAAACCATTTTAACAATACCTGCGTTAATTCCGATTAGCTCTTCACGCGTCATTCCTGGCTTACGTGGAATACCACTTGTAATAACTGCAATATCACTATTTGCAGTCTTGGAGTAATCGTTAGTACTGCCAACTATTTTTGTGTCGAAACCATTTAACGATGCTGTTTGCATCAAGTCCATAGCTTTACCTTCGGCAAAATTTTCTTTAATGTCAACTAAAACCACCTCAGATGCAAAATTCTTTATAGCAATATATTCTGCACAACTAGCACCTACGGCTCCTGCGCCTACAACTGTTACTTTCATAGTATAAATTTTTGGCAAAATTAATTATAAAAATAGAATTCAACCCCTTAATTTTATTTAAATAAATTCTAAAAAAATCAAATTTTACGTTTTGAAAATAAAAATGTAATTTTGTTTAGAGCCAAACTTACTTTTAAATGCGACAATTTATATCAATATTCCTCTTTATTTTTTTTCAAACTTTCTCCATCTATGCTCAAATTGATGCTGGACCAGACATAGTAATCTGTGAACCACAAGATGTGAATTTATCCATTGAATACACCCCTAATTCCGTTTCAACATCAGACTACACTATTGAACCTATTTCCATTGAAATGGAAACATTGACTAATCCCGTTGTTATAAATCTATTATCTGATGATTCTCATACAGACATAATTAATATTGGATTTAACTTTTGCTTTTATGGCAATGTGTATAATCAGTTAGTCGCTTCAACAAATAATTACCTTTCTTTTGACATAGAAAATGTAAACGCTTATTCTCCATGGAACACCTATCCTATTCCAAGTATATCTTCAATAGGCCAGGTAGTCAATGCCATCTTAGGCCCATGGATAGACCTTAACCCTTCTAATGGTGGCAACATAAGCCATAGCATTGAAGGAAAAGCACCATTCAGACGATTCATAGTATCGTTCAACGATTTTGGATACTTTTCTTGTTCGAATATGCAATTTAATGGTCAAATAAAACTATTTGAATCTACCAACAATATTGAAATACACATACAAGATCAACCTCTTTGTGATTCGTGGAATAATGGGGAATCTGTTCTGGGTATAATAAACGAAGATGAAACGCAGTTTCTAATAGAAAATGGTTGGAACAATACTACAATGACAGGAGATAACCAAGCTTTTAGGTTCACACCAAACGATGGAGAAAATAGTATTGAATGGTATGACAATCAAGGAGGCTTCATAGGTTATGGTGCAACTATGTTAGTTAACCCAGACACAACAACTACATATACCATTAGTGTATCTGAATGCCCAGATTCTTATTCAGATGAAGTAACTATTTTTGTTTCATCAACAATTGACATTAACCCTACAATAGATGATAATATGTGTCCCGATGAGATATATGGCGCAATTGACATAAAGCATACGGGCGGAACTCATCCCTTTACTTATTTATGGTCAAATAATAGCAATACTTTCACATCAACATCAAAAAACATTAACAATTTAATCGCAGATACATATAACTTAACTATAACCGATAGTATGGATTGTGAAATAAATCAATCGTTTATTATATCTCCTACCCCCCCCTGATTTAGTTATACAAGATAGTATCATTGGAGCTAGATGTAGTGGATTTAGTGATGGCTTAATCGAAGTTTTAGTAAGTGGCGGAACTCCTCCTTACCAATACAATTGGGTAAGCGAAAATGGATTCACAGAAAATGGAAATACAATCAGTGAGCTTAGTATTGGTAATTATCAACTAAATTTAACCGATAATAATGGCTGTGAAATTTCTTCAACTTTCTATGTTCCAGAAAACAGTATAATTGAATTGATTAGTGAAATTTCTAACTACAACGGATACAATATTAGATGCAAAGGTGGTAATGCTTCCGTATCAAATAATGTTACAGGAGGGATCTCGCCATACAAATACTATTGGATTAATTCTGAATCTAACGATACCATAAGTCAAAACTCTAATTACAAAAATTTTAAATCTGGTCAATATTTACTAAAAGTCATTGACTCCAAAGATTGTATACTTAACACCGATTTTATATTTACGGAGCCTGAGGCATTGAGGATTGAAGTCTCTGACATTAAACACAAAAGTTGCACCTACAATAACGATGGATTTATAAAAACATCTACTGTTGGTGGTCCAAATCATCCTGTAGGGTCTGAATTGTATTTGCCAAAATCATTTCAGTGGAAAAAACATGAATCATTTTTTCACTCAAATAACCAGAACATCAATAATTTATCCGAAGGCATATACACAGTGATAGTTACAGATGCTAATAATTGCATAGAGGAGCTATCGGTTGAAATACAACAACCACCGGAGGTCAAATCAAAATACAGAACTAAAAACAATCCAGTTACAAAAAACAATCCTATCATGAATCTTTTTGATGACTCTGAAGGCAATATTGTTGAGTGGTATTGGGAGTTAAGTAATGGGTTAACTTCGACCGAAGAGAATATTTATGGAATAGATTTTTCGAATATTGATTTAGACTCTCTGGGTATTATTTACTACGATTTAAAACTTGTTGTGGTTGATGAATTTGGCTGTACTGATAGCACCTATGGCCAACTTTCAATAAAAGATGAGCACACCCTATTTATTCCAAATGGATTTTCACCAAACTTTGACGGAAAGAACGATATATTCAAGATTGAGCATCACGGCATCTTAGAAGGCTCATTCAAAATAGCTATTTATGACCGTTGGGACTCTATGATTTATACGTCTTCAAGCCCTGACTTTGAATGGGACGGAACTAGCTTTTCTTCAAGAGCCCTACCTGTAGGAGCTTTTTCTACATTTTAAGTTATCAAGATTTTGAGTATCAGATTTATGATCGAGCAAACTGTAGTAATTGTTTTGGAACCATCACGATTACGAGGTAACTAAATAATAATTGATTTGAGCCTATAAGGTTCAATGATAAATTAACTTTCAGATATTTGATTTTATTTGTATCTTTATAGACTGAACATTTAACAAGTAAAATCTGTTCATTTATGAGATACTTAACCCTTATAATTACATTAGTATTAATATATAGCAATCAAGCAAAAGCACAGATTGATGCTGGCGCAGATGTTATCATATGCGACCTTCAAGATGTTGACTTGTCTGCTGATTACACACCAAACTCAATCGGAACAAGCGATTACACTATTGAAAACATACCATTAGACATGGACCCTCTCAATTCGGGGACTAATCTTAATGGACTTGGTGATGATGTACATTCTGGAGTTATTGACATAGGCTTCAATTTTTGTTTCTATGGTAATATCTACGATCAACTTTTAATTTCAACTAATAATTATTTAACATTCGACTTGACCAATGCAAATGCATACTCTGCTTGGAACACCTATACTATTCCAAGTGCATTACCTCCAGGACAAGTCATTAATGCAATTTTAGGTCCATGGATGGATTTAAACCCAAATAATGGTGGCGGACTGTTTTACAATGTATATGGTGTTGCACCATTTAGAAGATTCGTAGCCTCTTTTGAAGATTTTGGATATTTCAATTGTGCAGGATTTCAGTTCAACGGGCAAATAAAGATTTATGAAACCACAAACGTTATTGAAATTCACATTCAAGATCAACCTTTGTGTGCCAATTGGAATAATGGCGAATCAGTATTGGGAATTGTCAACGAAGATGAGAGTCAATTTTTAATCGAAAATGGTTGGAATAACACTCAAATGACAGGAAATAATCAAGCCTTCCGATTTGTTCCTGATGGTGCTAATAACAATAATGTTGTTTGGGAAGATGAAACAGGTACTGTTATTGGTTTAGGAACAGATATTACTGTTGCTCCTGTTACGACAACAACATACACCGTAACAGCATCGGAATGCCCAGACGTTTATACAGATGAAGTCACCGTATTTGTTTCTACACCAGTAATCGTTGATGCTGTGATAGATGATAACATTTGCCCTGGCGAAATATTTGGAGCTATTGAAATCAATACTTCAAACGGTTCACCTCCATTTACTTTCGAATGGTCGTCAGTGAATAACAATTACAGTTCTGACAGTGAGGATATATTTAACCTTGAAGCTGATATTTACAACTTAACGATTACTGATAACCTGGGTTGCAATTATACGTCAGGCCCTTACACTATCTCAACGCCTCCTCAAGATATCGAAATATTCGAATCGATTGATCCTGTTAGTTGCTTTGGATTTAGCGATGGTATTATAAGCACTACTGTTAGCGGTGGAACACCACCATACAATTACAGTTGGAGTGGAGACAATCCAATTACTGGCAATGGAACCACAACAATAAATAACCTAGCTTCGGGAAACTATCAGATAAATGTAACAGACAACAATAATTGTGAAGATTCTGCAGCATACTTATTAACTGAAAACTCATCGATATCATTAAGCAGTACTGTTTCTGACTACAATGGTTTTAACGTAAGATGTTATGATGGTAGCGATGCTTGGGTTTCTTGTTTGGCTAGTGGAGGTCTACTTCCATATTCTTACTATTGGATTGACCTAGCAAATAATGATACGATTTCAAGACAAGCCGATATATACAATCTTCCATCAGGAAATTATTCATTTACTGTTGAAGACGCTGAGGGCTGCCCGAATAATATTATATTCGATCTTACCCAACCGGACTCGCTAGCTCTGGACATAGCAAACTACAACCATAAAAGCTGCACCTATAATAACGATGGATTTATAGAGGTTTCTTCTTGGGGAGGACCAGACAACCCACCTTATTCTGAAGAGTTTTTACCAATTTCATTTGTTTGGAAAGGAGAAAATTCTTTTTACTCTACTGATCAGAACATATACGATTTGTCTGAAGGCTTTTATACAATTATGGTAGAAGATGCTAATCAATGTTTTAACGAATTAACTTTTGAAATTACTCAACCTCCTTTTGTTATAGCAGACTATAGAGTTCTTGATGATACGGTAACAACTAATTATCCTATTATCAATATTTACGATAATTCAGAAGGTAATGTAGTAGAATGGCAATGGGAATTGAGTAACGGCTTTACGGCTAACTCACAGGATGTCTTGAATTTAGACTTATCCGTTGATCTGGACAGCTCTGGAATTAAATATTATGACTTAAAATTAGTCGTTACAGATGAGTTCATGTGTAAAGACAGTATATATGGCACCCTTGCCATAAAAGAAGAACACACTTTATTTGTTCCTAATGGTTTTACACCAGACTTAGATGGAAATAACGACACCTTTAAAGTCTTTCATCATGCTATGAGAACAGAAACGTTTTCAATAGCTATCTTTGATAGATATGGCTCAATGGTATTTCAATCAAACGATCCTGATATGGCATGGGATGGAACGAATATGAGAACAGGTAATCCTCTAATTACTGGAACCTATTCCTATGTATTAAGCTATCAAGATTTTGAGTATCGTATTTACGATCACACCAATTGTGAAAATTGTACAGGAACAATTACACTAGTAAGATAATTTTATAAGATATTTTAAATAAAAAAAGCCCTCAAATGAGGGCTTTTTTATTAGTACCAATTATAACTCTAAATATCAATCTTAGCATATTTAGCATTCTGCTCAATGAATGCCCTACGAGGAGGCACCTCATCACCCATTAGCATAGAGAATATTCTATCTGCCTCTGCAGCACTATCAATAGTTACTTGTCTTAAGGTTCTGGTTTCAGGATTCATTGTAGTGTCCCACAATTGCTCAGCATTCATCTCACCAAGACCTTTATAACGCTGAATACTTGCACCATTCATCTTTTCCACCATCATGTCACGCTCTTCATCAGACCAGCAATAATGCTGCTCCTTCCCTTTCTTCACAAGATATAAAGGAGGTGTAGCAATATATAAATACCCGCTTTCGACTAATTCTTTCATGTATCTGAAATAGAACGTAAGGATAAGAGTTGCAATATGAGAACCATCAACATCGGCATCCGTCATAATTACAATTTTATGATACCTTAGCTTTTCGAGGTTCAACGCTTTGGAATCTTCCTCAGTTCCAATGGTAACACCTAATGCGGTGTACATGTTTTTAATCTCTTCATTTTCGAAGACTTTATGTTGCATTGCCTTCTCAACGTTCAAGATTTTACCTCGCAAAGGAAGAATTGCTTGAAAAAATCGATCTCTTCCTTGCTTTGCCGTACCCCCTGCAGAATCACCCTCGACTAGGAATATTTCACATTTTTCAGGGTCTTTATCAGAACAATCTGCTAATTTGCCAGGAAGGCCGGAACCAGAAAGAACATTCTTTCTTTGAACCATCTCTCGTGCTTTTCTTGCGGCATTTCTAGCTTGTGCAGCAAGAAGTACTTTTTGGACGATCTGTTTAGCCATATTTGGATTTTCTTCCAAATAATTAGTCAACATTTCACCAACAGCTTGATCTACTGCACCTGTAACTTCTTTATTCCCTAATTTTGTCTTGGTTTGTCCCTCGAATTGAGGCTCCATAACTTTAACTGAAATAACTGCCGTTAAACCTTCCCTAAAGTCATCTCCTGCAATTTCAAACTTCACTTTATCCAACATTCCAGACTCATCAGCGTAACGTTTTAACGTTCTTGTAAGTGCTCTTCTGAAACCAGAAAGGTGTGTACCTCCTTCGTGAGTATTAATATTATTCACGTATGAGTGAATATTTTCACTATATGAAGTATTGTAGTGCATCGCTATTTCTACAGGAACACCATTCTTTTCGGTATCCATGTGAATAACGCTATCCAACAATTTTTCTCTATTCTCATCTATTAATTCAACAAAATCAATTAGTCCGTTTTCTGAGACAAAATTATCTTTAATGTCATTACCTTCTTCGTCTTGTCGGCGTTTATCGGTTAATGAAAGTTTTATCCCTTTATTTAGAAAAGATAATTCTCTCAAACGACTTTGAAGTATATCAAAGTGATATACTGTTTCATGGAATATTTCATTATCAGGTAAAAAGGTTACAATAGTACCTGTTTTGTCGGTAGTTCCAACTTCTTTAACATCATACATAGGAACCCCTCTTTCATACTCTTGATGATAGACTTTCCCGTTTCTATGTACCTCAACTTTCAAATGAATAGATAGGGCATTCACACAAGATACACCAACACCATGTAATCCACCTGACACTTTATAAGAGTCTTTGTCAAACTTACCACCAGCGTGAAGTACAGTCATGACAACTTCAAGTGCTGATTTTTTTTCTTTAGGGTGCATATCTGTAGGGATACCACGACCATTATCAATTACTGTAATAGAATTATTTTCATTGATAACCACATCTATTTCGGAGCAATGTCCTGCAAGTGCCTCATCGATAGAGTTGTCGACAACCTCATATACTAAATGGTGTAGACCCTTCTGACCAATATCGCCAATATACATCGCTGGTCTTTTTCTAACTGCTTCAAGACCCTCAAGTACTTGAATATTACCAGCGCCATAATCGGCTTTGTTTTCTAAATTTTCACTCATTATTATTTTTGTTTATTAACTTGGCTATTTACTAGATTAAAACAAAAGTAAAAAAAGGACAATAAATCACTACAAAAAAGTACTAAATAAAGTGCCTACTTATTAACAAATAGTGAATAAGTCTAGAAACGGAATGAGAGTCCAAAAAAGACTTGTGGACCTAGAACAGGATAATTCTCCCAAATTTGATAACCTCCTATCAGATTTTTGGCTTTAAAATAAGCAGAAAAAATAGTGTTGTATTTGTATTCTAAGGCAAGATTAACATCGACTATATCATTCAATATGGGGGTTGCTGAAGATGAATCACTAGCAGTAGAGCGATCAAAAGCACCGACAAGCTCAATTTGAGGTAAAATTTTATCGCCAATATCATATGAAAAACCTAATTTAGATATGATTGCAGGCTTATAGGCATACTCTTGCAAGGAGTCTAAATCATACTTATGGTAGTTCAGTTGTAAATTGACATTAGCATTAGGGTTCACATCCCAGCCTAGGGTAGACGACCATTGCAAATGGTTAACATTGTCATAAACAACCTTAAACTTATTCTGATATAATGAATGAGGATCTAATTCAAAAAATGACATATCCTGAACCCTAGCGTATGATAATTCAGAGGACCAATTCACATCTGATCCTAAATAGGAATTCATTCCAACATAAAAATCGTATTTAATCTGGCTATTTATTAATTCTAAACTGCCGCCATCTGTAGTTAGCGCATTTAATATAAATGGATTTTTCTTGCTTAAAGTCCAATATGAATTTTCATCTAAGCCACCTCTAACACCAATGAAAGCTCTTTGGAAGTTATCTGAAAAGACATAATCATAACGTACGTGAGGAAAAACAACCAAACTAATATCAGCAGAATCTCTAGTATCCATTGACTTGAGCTCAAAACCTAAATTTAAATCTCCACCAGCCAATTCTCTACTTACAGACGGATGAAAGGTTATTATCAGCTCTTTAGCCAAACTATCTGCAAAAACATATTTTTTAGAAAGATTATTAAAATCGTAGTCCATTCCTAAGTCAATAGTATATGCGTTTAATCCCACCGATTGTTTTGCAGTCAAAAGAAATGAAATTGAATTCTCTGTTTGTTCGTTTAAATCGTATGCAAATAATTTAGCATAGTAACTCGCTTTACTCTTATCGGTATTTTTGCTCTGTAAGGATAAGCTCACAGTTGAATACCCCCAATATTCTTCAGTAAATTTTTCTTCCAAATTGAGGCTAGGGTCATAACCGTATGCTTGAAACATATTCCCTTGTCTTGAAGCGTAAGCATTAACAATTCCGAATTCAAAATCTTTTTTCAAAAATGCTGAAAAATCTGTTTCTCTAAATGCTGCGGATACTTTTATCTCCTCATCAAAAGCACTTTTCACATCAGAATACGACTCAATATAAGACAAAGATAGTCCGTAGGATATGGATTTATTCCTGTCTGAGCTATAAAATAGTTTTGATGTTGGCATACTCATATTTCCAAGACCACCATAGATATATGTATGATACAGTTTATTTAGGGGTTCTCCTTTGATTTTTGCAGCCTTAATTGGATTAAGCTTCAATTGACTTTCAAAACGCTTATTGATTGGCGAATAACTTACATTTTTGACCGTTTTAATGGTATCAGAAAGCGTAGGTATATCAGTTAGTTTGTTAGCCTCTGGCACATCAGGAATAAAGGATTCAGTAACTTGAATTTCCTGAACCCCTAAATTTTCATCAGACTGAGCAAATGCGTTAATCTCTAAAAGAACACCTATCGAAATACAAATGATTGTAAATATTTTATTCTTCATCTTCTAAAGTATTTTCTTCTTCAAACAATTCGTTTAGTTCAATATCGTTTAAAAGATCAATTATTAAGTCGTCTTTTTCAGTCTCATCTTGCTCCTTCTCATTAAGCAAGTCTATTTGAGCTATTTTTTGTTTACATATATCTTTTAGATCTTGACCTTCATAATTATCAACGATACTTTGTAAAGTCGCTTTAGATTGAAATAGATTATTCCTTTCTAAATATATATCTGCTAGTAATATAAAGGCCTTGGCAATATAAAAATCGCTAAAATAATTTTCAGAAAGCTCAAAAATAATTTTCTCAGAAGTATCAAAATCACTCTCTAGAAAAGCTAAATATGCCAGCTGATACTTGGCTTCAGACCCAATTTGGGATTGTGTAGCTTCAGAAATAATTAGGTAATCTTTCTTAGCTAGATGAAACTCTGACTCATTAAAATAAGCGTTTGCTATAACTAAGCGAGCTTCATTTTCTAAGTCAGCATCCAATTTGTCTAATGTAAGAACTGTTTTGGCATACTCTAAAAAGCTATCCTTTAAACCCAAATTTTTGTAACAATAGAATAGCTTAATAGTAGATTCTCTTTTGATGCTATTATCTTGGGCAATATCTAATAAACCAGTGTAATGTAGGGCAGCAACACCATACTCATTTCTTTTAAATTCTATTCGAGCTAAACGAATAAGAGAACGTTCAGAAAACATGTTTTGAGGAAACTCCAAAACACTAAGATAATCCTCAACAGCCAGCTCAGGATTAGTATTAAATAAAGATTCTGCTTTATAAAAGTGGGCATTTAACTTAAAGATAGGCGAGGCAAATTCACTTAAATAATTGCTAAATGCTTGTGACGCCTTTTCATAATCTTGATTGAGGTATAAGTTTTCTGAAGCTTCATAGCTTATGGAATCTTTCGATGCTATATCTACACTCACATTGGACAACTGCCCTACATAGTCAAAATACGATTTTACATCACCAGATTCTATGGAAACATTTTTATAAGCTATAAGTGCTTCTTTAGACTCTTTTGTATTTGGGTATTTATCTATGACTGACTTGAAATAATAAACTGCAGAATCAGAATTACTTTCGTTATAAAAGTTGAGACCTAATTTAAGAAGAGCTGTTTTCACTAATACACTTTGAGGGTGTTTTTTGATTAAATCAGACAATAGAGCGACGGACTCTTCTTGCCTATCTTCGTTCAAATACATAGAGCTTAAATTAAGCATTGCATCATCATTGTATAGCGATTGTGGATAATCAGCAATTAATTGAATGAGAGCTGTTCTTTTCTTGTTTCTCTGATTAGTCAAGCCAAAACATTGTATTTGCTGATATATGGAATAATCCATATCAAAAGATGCTTTCTCTTCAGCCAAAGCATAAAACTCTTGCGCTCTAGCATAATCATTTGTCATATAATACGCATCTCCTAACCTCAGGTATGCATCTGTGAGCTTATCTTCATCATCAGATGATTTAACAAATTTTCTAAACCATACAATGGCGTCCTTATATTTTTGGGACTGATAATATGCATAGGCCAATGAATACTGACATTGCTTGTATTCCTTTAATAAAAACGAACCGTCTTTGACATTAAAAATATCAAACGATTGAATAGCGTTAGTGTAATCCTCTAAGTGATAAAACGCTTCTCCTTTCCAATAATATGCTAGTGAAAATAATGTATTATTAATCGGATACTGGATTGTTTTATCAAACCAAGAGACGGATTCATTATAGCGTTTATTGACAAAATGCTCGGCTGCCAAATAATAGCTAAGTTTCTGATAGGCTTCTTGCTGTGTTAATGTCATACTTTTCAAACTAGAAAGTTTGTCAATAGCAGACTGATAATCCTTGGTAGATGTAAAGGCTTTGATTAATAAATCTTGAACATAGTCAAGATGAATAGACTCTGGGTAATCTTCAAGAAATTGTTCTATACTCTCAATAGCATTATCATAGGAGGTTTGCTCGTCATAAATCAACTTTACAGCGTTAAATGCAGCATCTTCTTTTAAGCTATAATCGTAATCAATTGAAGACGCATATTTAAAAGCGTTTATAGCTAAGGATTTTTCATCTAAATTTAAATAGGATTGAGCCAGTTGATGAGCAGCGAATTGAGAAAGACTATCTTTATCAAGCAAGACATCTTCAAAGTAGTCCGTAGCTTTTTTAAAGTTATCAAGTTCAAAATAGGCCAAAGCCAGTTGATATTTTTCTATTCTACCTAATGAGCTCGAGGCATCGTCAGACATATAATCTTCTAAGTATTCAATTGACTGCTCATACTCACCCATAGCAAAGTATGCATCTCCAATCAATCTCTTCAGCTCATTATCTCTTTTGGGGTTATAACTTTTCTCTAATAATGGTTTCGCAAAAGCCAACAATTCTTGATAACGCCCCTGATAATAAAAGATATGAGTAATATAATATTTACTAATAAATCCTAGTGTAGGCGTAGAAACTAATTGCTCAAATCCTTGAAGAGCAGTGGCATAATTTCCTTCCTCATAGGCCATGTGAGACAAGCAATAGGTTGTTAGCTCTGAATAGGTAAATTGAATTGATTTTAAATCAAAAAAAGCAACCTTAGCTTGGTCATATTTATGTAATGAAAAATAGGAATAACCTAAGCGAAAATAATACATTGCTTCTTCCTGAAACTCTAAATCGTAGACATCAACATTGTTAAGTTTGGCAATTACCTTATCGTATTCCTTATTTCTAAAATGCAATTTGGCTAAAGATAGGAAGGCTTCTTTTCTATAGCTTCCATTGGGATAACCGTCAAGGTATTTTTCTAGAAGAAACTGGGCCTCATCGTTAAACAATTCCAATGCACAAAAGGCTTGTTGAAATTGAGCCCATTCTAAATCAGAGTCGCTAACTTCACCGCATTCTTTCAAAGCATCAGCCATAGAATAAACCAGAGCGTATTGCTGTTTTTGAAGAAGATCATTGATTTGATCAACATCACAATTTTGTGCAAAGGAAAATTGACTGAAAAGTAAAAATAAAACGTAAACTCTAAGTTTCATTTGTAAAATTTGATGCTAATTTATCAAAGAAATTCCCTAGTACTATTGTGCAAGCAATAAGTTATTAACAGATTATGTGTGCATAAACAACACTTGACCAACGATTTAAAAAAAGTAAATTTGTAGAAACAGAAATCTCGAGAAATGCCTCTTATAGAACTCAAACACGTCGATGTATTTCAATCCGACCGACTTATTTTAAGCGATGTCTCTTTTAGCATACAACCTACTGAATTTGTTTATTTAATAGGCGCTACTGGGAGTGGAAAAAGCAGCTTACTAAAAACGCTATATGCCGATTTACCATTGAAGAAAGGGCTAGGTGAAGTTGTAGACCATCAACTTTTCGAAATTAAAAAATCTATAATTCCATTTTTAAGAAGAAAAATAGGTATTGTATTTCAAGATTTTCAACTTCTTACCGACCGTTCCGTTTACGACAATTTAGAGTTTGTGCTAAAAGCTACTGGCTGGAAAAATAAAAAGGAAATAAACGCTAGAATAGAAAACGTTTTAGACAAGGTAGAGATGCTAGATCATATTGACAAAATGCCCTTTGAACTTTCTGGGGGCGAACAACAACGTGTATGCATTGCACGTGCTTTACTAAACGACCCTAAGCTAATTTTAGCAGATGAGCCAACGGGAAATTTAGACCCTGACACTACGGATAAGATTCTGAAACTCATTCACGATTTATGCGCAAGTGGATGTGCCGTCTTAATGGCGACTCATGAGCATAATCTACTTAATCGTTTTCCTTCCAAAGTATTGAAGTGCGAAAACGGAAAAGTCGCTTTTACTGAATAGATGTTATCCATCTTAATCCCCATATATAATTTTGCTGTTAAGGAGTTAGTTAACGAATTATCCAGTGAGGCTGAAAGCTTAAATATTCCTTTTGAAATATTATGCATTGACGATAAATCCAAAGCAAACTATTTGGAACTCAACAAGGATTTAGGCAAAATCAAAGGGGTTAGCTACCAACAACTCGAAAATAATATAGGGCGTTCTACCATAAGAAATTTACTATCTGACAAAGCTCAATTCGATTACCTACTATTTTTAGATTGTGATATAAGTATAGGTCATGATTTTCTAAAAAAATACATTGAATTTAAAGACAAAAGTGAAGTTGTTGTTGGTGGAGTAAGCTATGCCGATTACGACTATTTGGAAAAAGACAAGCTATTGCGATGGAAATACGGCAAAAATAGAGAAGAAAGAAAAGCTCATTTTAGAAACCAAAGACCATATACCTCTTTTAGTGCCTGTAATATGTTAATTAGCAAAAAAGTCAGCCAAAAAATCCGTTTTACCGAAAGCTTAACAAAGTATGGTCATGAAGACACTTTATATGGTTTTGAATTGGAACAGCACTCGCTAACGGTAATGCATATCGACAACCCTATCATACACCTTGGCATAGATGATTTGTCTGTATTTTTAGAAAAAACTGAATTAGCTCTAGCTAATCTATTATCCATTCAAAAAAGCCACCCTTTAACATGCAGAAATATTAAACTAAATAAATACTATAATACATTCAGAAAAACTTTGTTTTTAAGCAAAGGGTTTTTTCTGCTTTGTAAATATCTCTGTCGCATGTTATTAATGAAAGGTAACACCAATTTGGCCGTATTCGATTTGTACAAACTTAGCTTTATGCTTTGCTTAAAAAAGGACTGAAAATAGTTTTAAGCACTTCTTCTTCCTTTTGCCAATTCAAATCATTTTTGGCTTTTGCGAATTCATAGGAATTTATTTTTTCAAACATGGCATCAATTTGCTTAGCTACGCTTTGAGGGTTTCTAGCTTTCAGCAATTCTCCCACCGAATATGTATCAACAATGGCTTTTACCTCAACTAAGGGCGAAGCCAAAACCGCTGTGTTAGCATGAATATAATCGAATAACTTATTGGGCAAACTGTATTCAAAGCTCAAGGCCCTAGCCTCTTCGAACAATATGCCAATACTAGACTGTTCGGTATAAGTTTTTAAATCTTCAAAAGGTAATCGCCCTAAAAACTCTATCTGACTACTCACCTCTTTTTCTTGTGCCAATACTTTAAGAGATGCCAATCCCTCACCATCACCAATAAGTATTAGCTTATAATCTTCTAAGTAAGGCATCATCTCAATAGCTAATTCTAAGCCTCTGCCCGGATTCATCGTTCCTTGATAAATAATGCTTTTTGAAACCGCATTAGGTCGTGATGAATCTTTTAAATATGGCATATTGCGAACCACTTTCATTTTAAGCCCATATTTGTTATTGTAGAATTGCGCTATAGAATGGCAAACGGTATAAGTGTGATTGATTTTAGGCAAAAGCCAGGACTCAAGACTTTCCCAAATCTTCTTCTTAAATGGTGTCTCTTGTAATTCAGGAGCCTCAGGAAACAGCTCGTGACTGTCATAGACTAGTGGAAGACCTTTTATTTTGGAAACCATAAAATTGGCTAGTAGTGTATCCAAATCATTACTCAATAACAAATGGCATTTGCTAAATAACAGAATAAAAAACAGTCGAATATTATACTCGAGGTAAAAAAATGGTCCTTTGTAAAAAAGCAAGGACATACGCTTGGTGGCATAAGGACGGTTAAGTGGTTGGCTATCAGCTAAAACCCTTCCCCATAAATGCACCTCAAAGCCCATAGACTGCAAACTCTGGCAGACTTTGTGCACCCGTTGGTCTGTACTAATATCATTGGTTACAGAAACTATGACTTTTTTCCTCATCTTTGCGAAAATACATAAAATAGAAGCAGTAAATCATAAGTATTTATACCTTTGAACTCTATGGCGTTACTACACAACTACCCTTTACAATCGCTCAACACATTTGGCATTAAAGCACAAGCCGAATACTTTTCACCCTTTTCATCCAAAGAAGAGCTAATTGATTTATTGGGCAAAACGCAAAAACCCCTCACTATTTTAGGCGGTGGCAGTAACATCTTACTCACTAACAACATTAATGGAACTGTTCTGAAAAATGAAATCTCAGATATAGAAATAACGCATGAAGATCAGGATAGTGTTACTGTAAAAGTTGGCGGTGGAGTGGTTTGGCACGATTTCGTTATGTGGAGTATTGAACATAACTTAGGAGGAATTGAAAACCTATCGCTAATCCCCGGAAGCGTTGGCGCTGCACCTATGCAAAATATTGGTGCTTATGGTGTGGAAATAAAATCAGTCTTTGAAGAATTAGAGGCAGTACATATGGATGATAAAACCGTAAAGACCTTTAATAATAAAGACTGTCAATTTGCATACCGATACTCTATATTTAAAGGGGATCTAAAAGGTCAATATATTATTTGTAAGGTGAGCTTTAAGTTAAGTAAACACCCCCAATTTAACACCTCCTATGGCGCTATAGAGGATGAGCTTAAAGCAATGGGAGCGAATAAAAGCTTGAGGTCAATCAGTCAGGCAGTCATTAATATTCGTCAGCGAAAACTACCCAATCCCAAAGACATTGGAAATAGTGGTAGCTTTTTTAAAAACCCTACAATTCCAAAATCTCAGTTTGAACAGCTAAAAGCACAATTTCCAAATATTGTTGGCTACCCTAATGGTGAGCATTCTATAAAAGTTGCTGCCGGATGGCTCATCGACCGTGTCGGGTGGAAAGGTTACCGCAAAGGCGATGCTGGCGTACACAAAAATCAAGCTCTAGTATTGGTAAATTATGGCACTGCTAAAGGAGATGAAATAGTAGCACTTTCAAGAGACATACAGAAATCCATTCAAGAAACATTTGGCATCGCTCTAGAAGCGGAAGTGAATATTATATAGTTCTCTTAGCTAACATCTTCATTAGCAGTCGGCTCATTCCGAATTTTTTGGGATTAACCCACGCCAAAATGAGGTGAACAATAGCAATAAAAAAACCAAAATCCGTTGCTATATAGAAAGATGAAATTATCAAAAAGTATACAATTCTAAGCCATTCTTTTCTAATCATAAAATCAACAATTTCTTGATTTATACCAATAAGCTATCATTACAGCCGCTGCACAAGATTCATCAATTCCTATTACATATTTACTACACTCTTGTAATAAAGCATCTCTAATTTCAACTAATCTATCACATCTAGATTTCTTTTTTTTCTTTACTCTAACTCTATTTTTATACAACTCTATTGAATCATATACTCCATTTTCCAAATTATAATTGTCTAATTCATCAACATTGATTGAAGAGTCAATATTTAACATAACTAACATTTTTTCAAATGACTTTTTGTCAAGGCTATTTGTTTTTGCTTTAGTTAAAAAATCATCTATAAAAGCAGAATTTTCATCAAAGTTCATTTCAACTGATTCAATATGTTTTTTAAAATTGTCTGGAGTCAAACGCTTAGAACTATCAACAGAATAAGTGTCCGCTTTCTCACAGCCTACAAAAGTTATTCCTACTAAGGCGAGGAATAGGGTGCCATAAAGTAAATTTTTCATTTTTATAAGTTTTAAGTTTTGCTAAGACTTTGTGCCTTTGCTTTGTACAATGTTAGCTAAAAATTGAAAGAAAATAACTACTGTTTATGTCTAATTTAGACATATCAGCTGAATTTAACTTTTGCTTAACATTGAGAATGTAATTGTTTTTTTAAATTTGAGTTTATGAAAAAGCTTGGTAAAAATATTCGCATCGTTAGGGAAATGCGCAACCTCACTCAAGAGGCATTAGCATCTGCTATCGGTTATTCTCAAAAACACGTTTCACGAATTGAAAAAGGACAAATACAATTGGATGATGAATGTATCGAACGCATCTCTAAAGCCTTAAAAGTATCGCCACAAAAGTTAATTCACTTGGATTGCAAATCCTTTTTGAAATAAAAAAAGCAACTCAGTTGAGTTGCTTTTGTGTGCGGATGAAGGGAGTCGAACCCCCACGCCTCGCGGCACTAGATCCTAAGTCTAGCGTGTCTACCAATTCCACCACATCCGCAGCAAAATGGTTTGCAAATATATAGTTTTTAGTCAATTCTAAATAAAAAATATTTATTCTATATACATCAGCAATTTTACAGTCAAAATACTATTTTTGTTAAGAATCATTTTTAACCTTTATGTTACAATTAAAACCTAAAGATATTCCTGTTGGCGAATTGCACCAATACCTTTTGGGGGCTGTTGGTCCACGTCCAATTGCTCTAGCAAGTACACTTGACCAATACGGCAATCCTAACCTTAGTCCCTTTAGTTTTTTCAATGTGTTTAGTGCTAACCCACCTATTGCTATTTTTTCACCCGCTAGGCGAGTGCGTAACAACACCACTAAACATACACTTGAAAATGTACTTGACAATAAAGAGGTTGTTATTAATGTGGTTTCTTACGACATCGTTCAACAAACTTCACTTTCAAGTACAGAATACGATTCTGGCATTAATGAGTTTACAAAAGCAGGACTGACACCTCTAGCATCGGAATTGGTAAAACCGTTTCGTGTGAAAGAATCGCCTGTTCAAATGGAATGCACCGTTAATGAAGTTATAGCTTTGGGAGAAGAAGGTGGGGCAGGTAATTTGGTGATATGTGAAATCAAGATGATTCACATCAACGAAGATATACTTAACGATATGGGAGCTATCGACCCTAACAAAATTGATTTGGTAGGTCGTATGGGTGGTAATTGGTATTGCCGTTCATCGCAAGATGCTTTGTTTGAAGTGGAAAAGCCCATTCGAACCTTAGGTATCGGTGTGGATAATATTCCATCTAGAATAAAAAATAGCTATATCCTAACAGGCAACGACTTGGGTATGTTGGGCAATGTGGAATCTATCCCTAGTATAGAAGAGGTAGAAAAATACAAGGAAGAAAATCATACCATAAAAGAAATACTAAATTTTAGTGCTGAAGATGAAGAGGCTAGAGAAGCTTTGCATTATCGTGCTAAAGAATTATTAAAAAAAGGCCGAATTAGTGAGGCTTGGAAAACATTATTGATCGATAAATTAAATAGAACATGAGTTTAGCAATTACAGGAAAATTAGTCAAAGCATTAGACGTAGAGAGTGGCACAAGTAAAGCCGGCAAAGAATGGAAAAAACAATCTTTTGTGATTGATACTGGCGCACAGTACAATCCAGAAGTGTGTTTTAGCCTTTTTGGCGAAGACAAAATCGCTATGATTGAAGGTATTCAGCCAGGAACCGAAATAGAAGTTTCTTTCAACCTTTCTTCCAGAGAATATAACGGCAAGTACTACCACAACATAGATGCTTGGAGAATAAATAGAGCAGCAGCAGCTGTAGTTGAAGATGCATCTATGCCACAAGCACCGCTTGAAGCTTCTGACGCTGAAGAAGACGACTTACCATTCTAAATAGATGTCGGCTCGGCTAATCCGTGTATTTAAAGCCCTACTACCTGCACCCTTCACTATTGCAGTGGTACTTACTTTGGTCACGTTTGTATTAGCCTATTCTTTAAGTCCAAACCAAGAAACCCCATTATCGCTTCTCAGCTATTGGGAAAAAGGATTGTGGAATTCACCTTTATTGGTTTTTGCTGTGCAGATGATGCTTATGCTCGTCTTAGGTCATGTATTAGCACTCACCACAACTATTAGTAATTGGATAGACAAAGCCACTCAATTTTGCAATAACACTGCTCAAGCGGCTGCATGGGTTACCTTGCTAACCTTATTAGTCAGCTTTTTCAATTGGGGATTAGGCTTAGTCTTTGGAGCAATATTTGCTCGTAAAGTTGGAGAACATGCTACTAAAAATAATATCCCACTAAATTATCCACTCATCGGAGCGGCAGGTTATTCTGGCTTAATGGTTTGGCATGGTGGAATTTCGGGTTCAGCCCCCATAAAAATTGCTGAAAAAGGGCATTTCTTAGAAGAACAGATCGGAGTTATTTCTCAATCCGAAACTATATTTTCTTCTATGAATATCACTATTAGTTTGGTGTTACTGATTGTATTGCCGTTTCTAATGTATGTCTTGGGCAAAAAGGGCCAATCCAAAGCCATCAACATAGTATCAGCGCCTATTGAAGATGAAAAAGTAGAAATTGAAGGAGCAGAACGCTTGGACCATTCCAATATTCTCGCTTATTTGTTTGGAGGATTAATAGTATTGTATTGCCTATACAAAGCCTTGATATTACCTCAAGAACTATCTCTATCCTTTATCACACCCAACTTCATCAACTTATTTTTATTGGGTCTAGGCATACTATTACACAGAAACTTTAATCACTTTCTTAAAGGCATAAATCAAGCTATTGGTGGAGCTAGTGGCATACTTATTCAATTCCCCCTGTACTTTGGCATAATGGGAATAATGAACAGTTCTGGCTTAGTCGGAGTATTTTCCGATTTCTTCGTTAGTATCTCCAACACAACGACCTTTCCTATATTTGCCTTTATCAGTGCAGGAATAGTGAATGTATTTGTTCCGAGTGGAGGTGGTCAGTGGGGTGTGCAAGGACCTATTATTGTAGAGGCGGCAAGTCAGCTCAATGTGCCTTATTGGAAAGCCGTAATGGCTCTGGCTTACGGCGACCAACTAACCAATATGTTACAACCCTTTTGGGCCTTGCCACTACTGGGCATTACAGGATTAAAAGCTAAGGAAATTTTACCTTACAGTTTATTATTGTTACTGGCAGGTGGTTCAATTTTTGTAATAGGACTATTACTTTTCTAGTGGCGCACATCAAGGGCATCACGCAAGGCATTGCCCACCAATACGAAAGACAATACCAAATACATAATGGCTAAACCGGGGAAAATAGCTAAGTAAGATTTGCCCATAACGATATAGGCATAATGGTCTTTTATCATCGTTCCCCAAGAAGGCATAGGCGGTTGTGCACCAATACCCAAAAAACTCAGTCCAGACTCTATGAGAATTGCCGAAGCGAAGTTAGCAGCTGAAATAACAATTACTGCTCCCATAACATTCGGCAAAATGTGTTTAAAAATAATTCTAAAATGACCGAAGCCCAAAGATTGAGCAGCTTCAACATATTCTTTCTCTCTAATGCTCAACACCTCGCCCCTAACGACACGAGCCACCTCTACCCACATAGTCAGTCCAACAGCAACAAAGACTTGCCAAAAGCCTTTGCCTAAAGCTAAAGAAATAGCAATCACCATCAATAAGGTTGGTATAGACCACACCACATTGACTAACCACATAATAACAGCATCAACTTTACCTCTAAAATATGCCGCCATCGCACCTAAGGTAATTCCAATAATCAATGATATTAATACTGCTATGAAACCAACCGAAAGACTCACCCTAGTTCCACATAAAATACGACTCAACAGATCTCTACCAAATGAGTCTGTACCAAGGGTATAGCAACGATTTATTAGAGTATAATTATCATATTGTAAAAGCTGTTCATAATCAGTACCAAAAGAAGAATAATACAGTTGCCCATCTACTTCCCTATACTCCGAAATAGGAATTTCTTTAAATGGATTTTCTTGTCCATAAATCATTTTTTCGAAAAAAGAGACAGACTCAACATCTGACTTTGGTATTAGAATTATATCGACCTCAAAACCGGGTGGCTGTTTGGATAATTCCAAATGCATTTGATTGGCATAAGGCGATGAGTCAGGAAAAATATGGTAACCAAAAATACTTGCAACAACTGCCAAAACGATAGCGCATAAAGCACTCACACCCAAAATATCTTTTTTGAATTTAGACCATGCTATTTGAGACAGACTATTCATCGTTGGTGTTTTCTTTCTTTCCATTCATAAGAACTCAATTGAGAACTTAAGGCTACCCATACAATATAAAACGGGTAAAGTATAGACATTAACCAATAATAAGATAAGTATTTTTCATAAAAGAAAAATCGAGATAATGACTTTACAAAACGATAGTCAATTAAAACTTTAACCAAGAATAAGATAAGTAACAACTTGAATTTTCCTATAAACAAAAGAAGTAATATCAATAAGTTCGTTAGAAATACGACGACACTTACCCACTGTGCAGCAATATCAGTATAAGAAGAACTTTTCGACGCCCAACGTTTCCTTTGATTTATAAATGCTGTTACACTTTTCTTTGGACTAGTAAAAACTATAGCTGATTGTTCTTTGACAAACGCTATTTTAGCATTAGATTTTTTAACATGGTGTAATAAGAAAACATCATCACCTGAGGCTATATGCTCATTGGTAAAAGAGAAAATAGATTTACGAAAAGCCATATTAGCACCATTACACATAAAGGCTGTGTCAGCTCCAATAGCTCCAGCACCAGAACCTATCAAACTCATAAACTCAATGGCTTGAAACTTATCAAATACGGTATTTAAATTAGTGTAAGATACAGGCCCCGAAACTAAGTGAACGTTATCATCAGCAAATGGCGATAACATTTGTTTGACCCAATCTGACGATAGACGGCAATCAGCGTCCGTAGTTAAAATAAAATCATATTGTGCTGAAGAAACACCCCTACTTATAGCTGCTTTTTTGCCTTCCTTAGAAGAGCGAATAACCTTTATTGGGAAATTTGATTGCTGGAGTAAGTCATAAGACGCATCAGTAGAAAAATCGTCAACTAGAATAAATTCTATATCCTCTTGGGGATAATCTTGCTTAAATAAATCTTCCAATAAATAAGGTATATTGACTTCTTCATTTCTAAGTGCAATAACTACAGAAACCTTAGGGCTAAAATCAGTGCCATAGACTTTTAAATTATGCCATCCCTTGTAAAAAAGATAAACTTGACGCAAATAAATCAATGCTATGACTACTACCAAGCTAATCATTTTCTAAAGAATTTAAGCTGATAAACAAAGAAAACACCCAAAATAGCTGGTACTACTAAATTGATAATCCACAATGCAAACGAAGCGGTCATTATTCCAATACTGTTTTCTGACAATAAGCCAAAGAAGTAAATCGCTACCGAGCCTCGAACACCTATTTCGGTCAAGGCAATCGTGGGTATAATGGACATACTTAAAAAGGTAAGCGAACTCATGGTCAAAGATTGTAAAAGGCTAATGTCGATATTAACAAATCTAATGAGCAAGAAAAATTGAAAA
Organism: Flavobacteriales bacterium; assembly: GCA_029248105.1. Taxonomy (NCBI): domain Bacteria; kingdom Pseudomonadati; phylum Bacteroidota; class Flavobacteriia; order Flavobacteriales; species Flavobacteriales bacterium. Next base: position 29,729 of record JAQWJZ010000003.1, on the reverse strand, counting down.
GAATAAACCCCATACCTAAGCATACTTAAAAACAATACCTTAGAAATATCACTTGATGAAAACAAAGAAAAAACAGGCGCATAGGATTTATATTTTTCTAAAAACTTCCAAGCTGTAAAAAGTCCAGATAACTTAGAAACGTTGAACAACAAATACAATAAAACGGATACGACAACAATCGATAGTAAAGATAAAATATAAATGCCGTAGTCACTTTTAGTGAAAATAAGATAAGTGTATTGCGAACTGAAATAAAGAAAAGCTAATGTGCCAAAGATAACTGTTGACACTAGTTGAGTAATATTTCCAAAAATAGTAACCAAAACTGCTTTTATCCTATCGGCATATTGCAAACAAAATACACGACCACCAAACTCACCAACTCTATTAGGCGTAAAGATAGAAACAGTAATACCCAAGAAAACAGCTTTTAAAGCTAGCCAAAAAGAGACTTTCTCCAATTTTGAAACTAAAAACTGCCATTTAATGGCGTCAATAGACCAATTAACAAACATCAGAATAAAAACAATAAGAATATCTAGAAAACTTCCCTGGCTGAGAATAGATAAGAATTGTGCTTTTATCTCGGCAAAACTCTCATTAGAAAATACCTTTTGATATAAAAACCAAAAAGCCAAGCAAACAATGGTTAACTTAAGAAAGACACTTATTTTTTTGCTACTTTGCATCAGCAACAATAATACGAAATTGAAAAGTAAAACAGACCGAATTATTTTAGGTATTGATCCCGGAACCACTATTATGGGTTATGGACTCATACATGTCAAGGGTAATAAAATGGAATTGATAACTATGGGTGTTTTACATTTATCCAAATTAAATAGCCACGCTGATAAATTAAAACGAATATTTGAACGCACACTTGTTTTGATAGATGAGTATAAGGCTGATGAAATGGCACTTGAGGCCCCTTTCTTTGGCAAGAATGTACAATCGATGCTCAAACTAGGTCGTGCTCAAGGTGTTGCTATGGCAGCTGGTTTATATAGAGATATTCCCATTTTTGAATACGCTCCTAAAAAAATAAAAATGTCTATTACTGGGCAAGGAACAGCATCGAAAGAGCAAGTTGCTGCTATGCTAAAAAGTCTATTGAAGATTAAAGAAATGCCTAAACACTTAGATGCTTCGGATGGCTTAGCCGCTGCAGTTTGTCATTATTTTCAAAATGGGAAAATTAGTGGTGGTAAATCGTATTCTGGTTGGGGCTCCTTTCTAAAAGATAACCCCGATAGATTGGGTTAATTAGTATGCTTGAGCAATAGAAGCCGCCACGTCCTCCATTTCTTCTTTAGAAAGTGTTAGTTTAGGTCTAGAAAAGTTTATGTCCTGTACACCATTGATAGGAATAAGGTGTATATGTGCATGAGGAACTTCTAACCCTATTACAGCAACACCAATACGCTCACACGGGATGACTTTCTTTTGAGCAACGGCTACGTTTTGAGCAAACTGCCACAATCGAGCATAAGCATCACTTTCTATATCAAAAATATAATCTGTTTCATGCTTAGGTATAACCAAAGCATGGCCTTTTGCCAAAGGGGCAATATCAAGGAATGCCAAGAATTCATCGTTCTCAGCAAGCTTGTAACAAGGAATTTCTCCTTTAATTATTTTGGTGAAGATGGAAGACATTAACGACTAATATCTACGATTTCGAATTTCATAAGCCCATTAGGGACTTGAATTTCGGCCAAATCTCCAACTTGTTTTCCGAGTAGCCCTTTAGCTATTGGAGAACTGATAGAAATTTTCTTTGACTTTAGGTCGGCTTCGCTTTCAGGAACCAACTCATAAGACATCGTAGCACCATTCTGAACGTTTTTAATAGTCACCTTTGACATAATTAAAACCTTAGAGACATCAATTTGTGATTCATCTAAGATCCTAGCTTTTGAAAATTCAGATTCCATTTTAGCAATCTTAGCCTCTAAAAGCCCTTGTGCTTCCTTAGCAGCATCGTATTCAGCATTTTCAGATAGGTCACCTTTATCACGTGCTTCGGAAATCTGTCTAGCCACATTACGACGTTCAGTAGTTTTTAAATGTTCCAACTCATTTCTGAGTTTTTCTAATCCTTCTTCAGTATAATATACAATTTCAGACATTTTTCAATGTATTAAAAAATTCAAAAGAGAAGACCATAATAGCCTTCTCTTCTCACTAAATTACAAAATTTATTTTTATTTACAGGTCTATACGTACGCCTATAGTGTTCAACATCCCAAAATGGTCAGCTGCTCGTAAGGAATAATCAACACCGAAAGTAGTTTCACCACTTAGAGGTAATTCGACGGTAAAACCAGCTGAGGGTCCTGTTAAATCTGTACTCCCATCAGACAAATCGTTTTCGTATACATAACCACCTCTTAGGGTTACAAGTTCTTTAAAAGAATACTCTAAACCAAAACGAAATTGGTCATTTTGGAACGAGTTAGAAGTAAAGGTTCCTGCAGTGGTTAGTCTATGATTTTCAGGTAATACCGGCACATCGTATGCTAAACCTATATTCAATAGGGATGGTAATTCAAATGCGTTGGTACGTTGCTCTAGCGTCATGGTATATTCACCATCCGGAGCAATCCCTCTGAAAGAAATACCGTCACCATCAAAAACCATAGTAGGGCCTACATTTTTCAATGCAATACCAAATTTAATATGATCTTGTTCACCTGTAATATATTGAATACCTGCATCCAAGGCAATACCACTAGCCGTTACATCTGAAGTCCCTTCAATGATAGCTTTTAGCACAAAACCACCATAAATACTATTAGAGAATGATTTAGAGTACCCTACATTAAGGTTTGTAGCAGATATACTATAAGTTCCTAAGCCACCATCGGGCAGTAATTCGGTAGTAATCATGATATCTGCCAACGATATAGAAGATATAGCTACTGCTAATACAGATGATTCACTCATTCGCTGTGAGAAACCAAACGAATTAATAGGTATATCAGCAATCCATGAAGAACGAGAAAATATAAGCTCAGTCTTTTCGGTAAAGGCAAGACCTGCAACGTTGCCGTACAAAGATTCTAAACCTCTTACAGAGGCGATATTTGAACCACCCCAACCAGAAGATCTAGCCCATGGGTTAATCAATAACTGACTAGCTCCAGCAGAGCCAACTCGATCCGGATTACCAGCTGAAAGGTTAGTTGTAAAAGCGCAAGCTAATAGTAAAACCCCAAAGTATTTTAATGATCGTATCATTTCTAATTACAATTAAATATTAAAAGGTGTCTAAGTCAATTGGACGTAACACACCGAACCATTTTAAATTTCTTTCTTTACCTAAACTAGGGACACTTACATTTATAATGTATGCTCCACTTGCAATAGGAATACCTTTTTGATTTTTCAAGTCCCAATCAATTGATGCAGAACCTTGACTATCTTTATTAAGTTGTTTTATTAATGAACCATTAATAGTGTATATGGAAATAACACACTCGTCAGGTAGGTTAGTAATTCTTACTCTTGTATCTAACTGACCACCATTCTCTACACCTTCATAAGTAGAATATGCATAGTATGGATTCGGCACTACGTTGATTAAGTCCATAACTGAATCTACTAGGTTTTCTTCAGTTAAAACAGTAGGTGCAATACCTGCAGTTGAAAAACGATAATTAGGATAGTTTACTTTTTTGTAAGAAACTGTCATCGTTACAGGGGAACTTTGTGTACCACCACTAACTTTATCGACATAATAGATATCACCAAGACTACCCGCTTGTCTCCAATCGTCATTCACTTTAACTGAATCGGATACAGAGATTGAAGTTATTTCATAGGCAAATAATCTATCATAGTTAGATAAGTAATCTTTTAATGGAGTAGATTCTGTTGTTATAGAGATATTGTCTGTGTATTCTGTTTCATCAACTTCAACCATTTCTCTATATTCTCTAGAAACATCTATGTTTATAGTAACATCTGATGATAACAAATCATAACCTTCATTTAACATAGGTACTGATGTCCACATCATATTTCTAAAGAAACTTAACTTGGAACTTGGAGAAGCCAAATCTAACTTAGCTTGTTCACAACCATCGTACTTGGAAGAATGTACATAAATAAAGTGCTTACCGCCTAAGTAATAACTACCATTTGCCCAAGTAGGTATTTGAGTTTGTAATCTAGTTGAAGGATTCCATACCATATCGTCACCATTATCGGATGACAACCAAGAATCTTCAGCAAACATAATATTGAGTCGTTCACCAGTTTCTTTGTTAATAGCATAACCAGGGAACCAACCCATTCCTGTTCCAGTACCATCAGGACTACCGTCTTTACCCACAGATTCATCGGTACGTAAATCAAGTTTTGCTGCACCGCCTTTGGCAAACACAGGGCTGTCTTGTGATTCTAAAACTACACATCTAGACCATTTTGTATTATCATCTGTAATAACCACTTTAACACTTTGTAAATTTCTCATTCTATTTCCAGACTGAGATTGTGGAATGGAGTAAGATGTATTTGAAAAGTTTTGATCTATGGTATACCCTGGTCCGTCTAAATAAGGAGAAACTAATCTATATGGTGCCCAAGTACCATTAACAACATCTTCAAAAACTCCATCAGGGTCACCGTCAATATCGTTAAATACTGGGTGAGTTGCGGTTGAATAAGATCCTGCATGTATCCAGTTTCTACCCCAAAGGAAAGTATTAGATACTGAAACTTCACCATCTTCTTCATCTACATCTCTTACACCACCTAACCACGGGTTATATTCGTCAGCAAATTCAATAGAAGACGAGATAAGACGATTACTTTCGTCATAATTAGCTACATTATTTAAATAATCCCAAGCAGGTGGGTTTTCTTGATTAACCTCAACAGAAAAGCCAAAGTTGGTGAATAGTTGTTGATTACCATCACCAATAGTTGCATCGGCAACCATGCTTTCATTAGTATTCAAATTAACTAATTCCCACTTACTTTTATTTTGGTCTAAGACAATATGTCTAGGGTCTGAAGAAGAAGCGTTATATAATTCTCCGTACATCTTCAATGCAAACTCAGACTGAGTCAAGTATCTTGGGTCAACGACTTGAACGTCAACAGGACCTAGAGAGGCTTGATACACAGGCTCAGCAGAAGAATGAGTAGCAGATGTTAAAATTTCATTTTCTGTTTCTTCAGTTAATGCAAGTTCAAAACTTCCATTTCCTGCACCTAAAATTCTCTTCAATTCTACACCATCACCCACACTAGCATTGAGTTGTGTAGTAAATGGCTTGTGTGGAATACCCGTATAAACCTTAATGTTTTTACGACCAGCTTTGTAAGGTTTTTGCTGACCATCAAGTTTATTAGGATTTGTCGGATCGTAATCTTTGTATTTGTTATATCCGTACGCAACAGACATAAAATAGTAAGCTTGATTATTAACCAAAGTCTTATTTCCTAAAGAAAACTGATCCTCGGTAATAGAGATAGAATGTTGTATTCCATTGTTAGTAGCTGAAACCTCAAGTGTAGGGACATTTGCTCCAATGGAAACGTCGAAGTTATAATTTATCAAATTTTCAACGGTATCTTCAATATCACATTGATAAACTAAACGAGCCAAATCAGGGTTATCTAAGTCAGTAACACTAACTGCTACAGATGCTAATTGATAGATTTGATATCCTTGGAATCTAAAGTATGGATCCCATGTTTGTCCTGGAGGTGAAATAATTAAAGGGTCAAACTCTATGTATTCTTCTAAGAAGTTGTTAGAAGTAGTACCATTCGATAAATTAAGTACTAACTCTTGGTCTAATTCAATAATACCTACATCTGGAGTATCTGGACCGTTAAGTACTTGGAAACAATTATCAAATAACGCTTGTGCTTTATCGTCAGCTAATCGGATTAACTCTACGGATGCTAAGTTATCACCTGCAGTAGCTCTTGCCCATACTACACCTGTAGTAATTCTATTAACTGCACCAGGCTCAAGAGTAAAAGGACCTGCAGACTGTACAAAACGTCTATCGGCAGGGTCATTACCAGAATTTTTTTCTGTCCACCCATCTGGCTCGTCCCAATCAGCACTTGTGATTAAACCGTCTGTACCCCATCCATAAGGATCTGTATCTCCAGGGAACATAAATTTAGCAGGAGTTGAACCACCACGACCTGTACTTCCGTAGGTAATATCTAATCCATCTTTCCATTTTCCTACAAGATAGTTGTAAATGTGTTGTCCATTTTCAGGATTACCAGTTACAGTGAAGTCATTATTATAATAAACGAAACGTGACATGATTGCTTGTTCACCTGGCTCATCAATTATACTATCTCTATCATTATCAATACCATCATCTATATCGGCTAAAGGACCTTGGAAAAAATCAACTCCAATAGCTGGGGGTGTTGTTCCATAGCCCGTTGCACCTTCATCATTGTCATCGCCATTATAGCAATATCCAAAACCTCTAGCTACATCACATCCGACATAATCGTCATCGTATTTTCCTAAATCAGGATCAACCCACTGACCAAAATAGGCATCATTTAACTGAATGGTTGCTTTGTTAATGATTTTATAATTATAAAATGTCATATTATTGATTTCGTCATTCGTAGCAAAAGCGAAGGCTTGAGCACGAATTTCTAAACCAATAGGGTCAGCACCTGTTTCGGAGTGTATATTTCCTTTATCATTAAATATCCAATAAAGAGTTTGATCACCATAGATAAGGTCATCTTCATTACAATCCAAATTTCCGTCTATATCGTATTTTGGATAATCACCATCATTAGGGTCGTATTCACCATCATCATTAGCATCATAATAAGGTGCCAAAAATTGGTAATCGCCATCAATACCATTTCCAGGCCAATTGATTATACTTAGTGGCACTGTATAATTAGGATAGGCAGAATTATCATTATACCATGCGATGAACTCGTCCACTTCCTGACGAGTAATACTGAAATGCTTGTCGTAGTCATCACAGGTTTCTGAACTAATATCTCCATTATCATCCAAAGGACCAGTCCAAAAGTCATTTCCTGTCTGACGGTAAGTCATGGCTGCAGCTTTCAGTTGCTCACCAGCATCAATACCTGCAATCCATAAAGCACCAGCAAACATAGAGTGCTTATTACTGTTTTTAGGAATTTCATATCTGGCATCACTTAAGTTCCACCACATGTCACCACCACCCATAATGGTAGTTCTAACATTATTGATATTCAAATCTGTCATGGCTTGTGAAGGTGTACAGTCAGCTGCAACCCTAGCTAAGCTAGATTGTGAATTAGATCCGGATGTTCCTACATTTTCCTTAGCGAGTAATGTTAAAGAAGATATACCTGCTAAAACGACTAATACTATTTTGTTCATGTCTATATTAATTTATCTTAGACTAAAAGTTAATTTCTATTCCTAAACGTGCCATTCTTGGCAAGCTATAATTTGATGGGTTATTAATTTTCATCGAATACATATCTCTAAATGATTGTGGATCATTTTGAGCATTGATATCTGTCTGTGCTGAAGCATCTGACAAATAACCATCATCATCAGGATTTCCTGTAGCACGGTAAACCGATCTTACATTCTTCGTATTTAACAAGTTTTGTACTTGTAGGTAAACATTGAATCCTAATTTCTTTTTATTATCTAACTGACCAACATCAACAGTAAACTTTTTGTTAATCTTGGTATTAATCCTCACTGTCCATGGGTTACGAGAACCATTTAAACTACCATCTAATGTAGACCTTTGATTAATTCCAAAAGCACCATCTTGAGTAATATTAGACTGTCTTGAGTAAGGTGTACCTGAACCAGCAATAACAATAAAGTTAGCACCAGTATTGGCAAATACTTGTTTATTAAACCATACAGGACCATTGTAATCTTTACCATCATCAAATCTATAATCCATACTTAAATTGAAAGCGTGTCTTTGGTCATAACTCAGTGGAATAGTTGTTCTTAAGTTAGGCTGACCTGAATTGACTAAGCTGTAACCTGAACTAGCAGATGAACCTGTACCGTTTGCAAATTGAAGGGTGTAGTTAGCAGACATTGAAATATTTCCGCTTCTTCTTAATTCATACAAAGCAGAAAACCCTTTAACAGTACTGAAGTCAATATTACCATAAGTAAGGTAAGATATAGGGTAAGAATAATTGGTCTTAACAATCTGAATCATATCTCTTAACTCTCTGTAAAAAGCCGAAAGAGTAAGAGAAGAATTTAAATTAAGAGTCTGAGCAAATCCCAATTCAAAATCTACTGTTTTTTCAGATTTTAGGTTAGGGTTATTTACCAATGTGTTTACCCTATCTTCAAGATATAAGTAGTCAATTGGTTCTAATCTGTTTCCAGAAGGTGGTCTTTGTGTAAGGATATCATAGTGAGCAAAGAATTGAGCCTCATCGGAAATAGGGAATGAGAAAGAAATTCTTGGTGAGAATTCTGTCTGTGGCTCATAATCTTTAAATACAGGAATACTATCTTCTGAATTGACTAAGTATGGTGTGATTTGACCTGTGGTTGATGATTGAGCAAGTGCTTTAGGATCATTGATAGCTTCTCCATTTTGGTCAAACCAATCTTGACCATTTCTATAACCCACTACTTCAGTAGGATTATCCAAGTCATTTACATAAACAACATAGTCATCACCGATACCAACAGGCTTAACATAGTCTCCACTCAATAAAGTAGTGTTAGAACCTGCAGAATATGTATCATACAGACAATATTCGTCGGCTAAAACAGATTGGTTTGCATCGTAGCGATCAACACGTAAGCCGACACTAAAAATTAAATCATCGAAGGCAAATTTATCTTGAATATAACCTGCTGTATAAATAGGTTCAAATGCACCAATATTTCTAGTAAAATCGTTGTTGTCATTTCTTTTAGAGAAGAAATCTTCTATAGATGAGGAAGAATTTAACAGTTCTCCTTTATAGTCATATCCATAATAAGATATTAAGCTGTTTTCGTTTAATTCGTCGGCACTAAACATATCTATAGATAATTGCTCCGGATCATATGAATCAATATCAATAAACTCGTCATCAGCAATATTGAATTTTTCTCTCAAGTTGGCGTCAAAACGTGATTGAGCCTCACTATTTACTAAACGATCATAATATATCTCATCATAAGTCCCCAATGGATTAAATTGAGGGTTAGCTAAATCTAACTCTTGAATATGGAAGTTTGACAACTGCCTTGCAAGACCCCACAGCGACATAGGACTAACAAACCAACTTCTATCTGTTCTTTTTTCATACTCAAAACCAAACTGAATAGCATGATCTTTAATATCGGCTGAACCATTAGCTCTTATAGAGAATTGCTCAGCTTTTTGCTTTCCATAAGAACCGTACTGATCGCCATAGTTATAGTATAAAGAATATACATTCCTTGGGCCTTGACCATTTAAAAGCCCTAATTCACCTAAATCGTTAGCAGTTCTTATGACACCTCTGTTATTACTTCCTCCAAATGACAAACTCTGAAGTTCGTTTTCTCTAAACATATCATAATACTGCTGGGTATATGCAGCTAAATCAGGATTTGACGAGTTACTACCGTCAAATGTCATTAGTGTATCAGAAAAGCCCCTGTGGATGTAACCAAACACACCACTAGCTGTATCTTGACCAAAAGATAGGAATCTGTTTTTGTAAGTTTTAAACTTACCAACATGACCATATCTAAACAAGTTATCTCCATGATTAGGATTTCTTCTTTCAAAATCATTTTTGGTGTAGTCAACTGTTAAGTTATAGTATGCGTTCTTAATATTAGAAGCTGATTCTTCATCGCCTTCTTGAGCACCAAATCTTTGGGTAAATCTAGCATATGTCCTCCAAGTGTTTCTTTCTTCTTCAGGATTATTATCCCAATTCAATAATGAATAGGTATAAACAAAAGGGCGATCTACCGAATGACTAACAGCACCACCAATAGTCAAGTTTGTTTTTAAGGTTGGCTTAAAATCTAACTTACCAGAAAGATTAAATCCATTTGTATTTGTGTTCATTTTAGCTTGAACATTTTCAAAATCTGTATCTCTTAGGAATGTGGCATTACTAAGCAATCCGATAGAAGAAGATTGTTGATTAGGCACTGCAACAAATAAATTATCCTTTAATCTAGTCAACGCATCATCTTTTATTTTCCATACTCCTACTGCAGACGGACTGTTGTCGTCTATATTTCTAAATTCACCTGCTAAGAAATAACCTAATATGGCTCTACCCTTAGAACCATCTTCTTTTATCTCCTTATATATTGGACCAGACAAGCCAAAACCAACAAGTCCATAATTATAGTCATCGAATAAATGAGAAGATACAACTTCAGCACCACCATACAATTGGTTCGATGGTCCTTTTGAAGTTACACTAATTATACCACCAGTAGCATCACCATACATTGCAGATAAACCACTTGACATAACTGTGATTTGTTCAATAGCACTCTGGGGTAGAGCTAAACTACCTCTTACCTTGACTCCATCCACATAATAATCAGTGGCTTCAGAACGAGAACCTCTCACATTTACAGAAGAACCTTCGTCACTTTGATAAACACCTGCCGCAGTTGCCGCCACAGAAGTGACACTTCTAGTTGGCATAGATCGAATTTCTTCACTGGTAACTGTTTTACCTCCAAGGTTATCTGGATCTAAAAGAGGTTTTTCATCTTTAATCACAACCTCTTCAATATCAATACCCTCAGACAATTGAACATCTCTAAAGGTTATTTTGTTTGAAGAAACGACAATACCTTCCAAAGTTACTTGACCATATCCTACAAAAGACACTATTAAGTCATAAGTACCAGGATCAAGTGGTTTAATGGTATAATTTCCATCAAAGTCAGTGGTAACACCTGCAATTTGGTTACCATTTCTCTTGGCAACGACATTGGCAAATGGCACCGTTTCTCCTGTATTTTTATCTGATATTTTTCCTTCTAAAGAGCCCGACTGAGCAAATATTGATGAGCTAGTGAAAATTAAGCCCACTACAAGCAAGTACAATTTATTGAACATAGTTTTATAAAATTCTATTCATATTCTGCTTTAACTAAAGTCCGTAAATATAGACATTAAATAAAGATTATCTAAAAGTTAATTCAAAAAATTTGTAATCTTACATATCGAAATAAAAAGACCAATCATGAACAAATTCTTTACATTCCTTTTGATATTTATCGGGCTTCTATCTTGTACTAAGGATGAAAATATAATCCCTAATGTGCCGGTAAATTTTAGAATTCAAGCCTCTGAACTTGGAGGCGTCGGCAGCGCTATTTATACTCCAGAAGTCTATGGTGTTAGAGGAATCATAATTTATCATAAAAATAGCAACGAATACGTCGCTTTTGAAAGAGCATGTTCTTACAGGCCTTCAAATAATTGTGAGGTAATTCAGTTAAATGACGAGCTAAATCCAAGCTTTTTAACGGACAGCTGTTGCAGCTCTAATTTTCTACTAGACGATGGCACGCCTTTCAGCGGCCCAGCCTTACTCCCACTAAAACAATACGTTACTAGTTTCGATGGAACCTATGTATATATTTCTAATTAATTCAGAACGATACGCTTAGCTAATTGCTGACCATTAGAATGTAATTTTAAAATATACCCACCCCTTGTAAGAGCTCTTAAGTCTAAACGATGTTTAACACCCCACAACTCTTGACTAAACACTTTTCGCCCTTGCATATCATACAATTCCAAAAAAGTAAATGAATGTTTACTATCTATGACAATATCTATATAGTCATTTGCAGGGTTAGGAAAAACAGATAATTTATTACTCGCATAATCGTAAAGAGATGCCGTACTAAAAAACACATCTTCTGAAACAAATTTACATCCCCATTGGTCAGTAAGCAACAGACTGTAATTCCCTTCATCTTGTGCTATTAGCATATAAGAATTAGCTCCCATAATTTCTACCCCTTCATACAACCATTGATATTCATAAATGGAAGATTGGATATAACTTAGCGTATCAAAACTGACGTCAATATCTGGGCTGTAGTCATCTTCACAAATTACTACCAAAAGCTCTTCAGACTGAGACGAACACCCAAATTCATTAGTTAGTAGCAAATAATAAAAACCCGAATAAACAGGTGAGTAATTTAAGCTATTAGCGTTAGGAATAGGGCTTTGATTGTAATACCACTGGTAATTTAAGTTTAGTGAGTCTGAATCAACGGACAACACAGTATTTAGCTCATCAAAACTGATATTGAATTGATTAGGTGATTCATAAACATAAATAGTATCCACAACATCAGCAATTGGCGAGGGCTCAATTTCTAAAATAGTATAATCTACTACCAGGTCACCATTATTTAACGTCGAAGAGGTAGAAAAACCATTAAAACTCACAGAACCCAAATTATCATCTGAAGTTACTCCGTCTTCATCCCATACTTGAATGGTATAATCTTGGTTAGACAAAGCTATATTATCTAAAGTCCATAAAACAGGAAAGGAATTATCGACTTCTACACTGGAACTGTATATTTCATTGCCATCACCGTCAAACAATTTGAAATATGGATCCGGGTTTAATGCTCCAAAAGCATCGTCTATATCGCCGCCCCATCCCGAAGCATTACTTACCTGTATTGAGGACAAAAAATGGAGCGTTTCGGTAGATGAATACGCCAAATAATGAACTTCATACATTCCTGGATCTGTATATAATTGAGCTGACGGATTTTCTAAGCCATTCTGATTACCGTTGCCAAAGTCCCAAGAATAAGCCGCATTATTGGGATTGTTATTTATAAAATATACTGTTAGCGGAGCACATCCTGAAAAATTAGACATTGCAAAACCGTCATTAGCCGATGTGTTAGGAAGAATTGTTAAAGGCAAACTAAACATAATTTCCTCTGGACCAACCGCCCAAGACAACTCATGCGTTGCCACAACAGTAACATCTACATCAAACTCCCCATATTCGAGAGGCATACCGTATATATTTACACAACCGTACTGACTAACAGATGGATTATAATGACATTGACTGTCAGAATTGTTGCACTCCCAAGAGAGGCCAATTGGTAAAGAAATAGAACTAATATGATAGTCTTCAAAGGCTATCAGCGGTTCTCCAAAACCCTCAATTTCAACCAAGGTATCAACTGGCAAAACAAAAGTTAAATCTTGATCGTAATTTTGATTAACGTATCCTACCGATAGTGTGTCAGGAGATAATCCATAATTTGCTCCAATAGGAATATAGTCCTCGTCAGGAATACATTGAGCGTGAAGGTAAACACTTACAAAAGTGAAAACTATTGAAAAAAAAGTAGATTTAAACATATCATAATCTTGTTAAGCACAACAAGATTATGATATATTTTTATAATTTACAAGTTTAGTACCTGTAATAGTCTGGCTTGTATGGCCCAACAACTGGAACTCCAATGTAGTCCGCTTGATCGGTAGTGAGTTCATCTAACTCAACACCAATTTTAGATAAATGGAGACGTGCTACTTTTTCATCAAGATGCTTTGGCAAAGTGTACACCTTCTTTTCGTAGTTATCGATATGATTCCACAATTCCATCTGAGCTATAACTTGATTGGTAAAAGATGCTGACATTACAAATGAAGGGTGACCAGTTGCACAACCAAGGTTAATCAGACGGCCTTCAGCCAATAAGATAATATCGTGATCACCAACAGTATATTTATCTACTTGAGGCTTAATGGTGTCTTTGCTATCTCCCCAATTGTTGTTTAACCAAGCTACATCGATTTCGTTATCGAAGTGACCAATATTACATACAATGGCTTTGTCTTTCATAATTTCGAAATGCTCACCTTTGATGATATCTTTGTTTCCTGTTGCAGTAACAATTATATCAGCCTCTGGAATAGCGTCTAACATTTTCTTAACTTCAAAACCTTCCATTGCAGCTTGCAATGCACAAATCGGGTCGATTTCGGAAACAATAACTCGAGCACCTGCTCCTCTCAAAGATTCAGCAGAACCTTTACCCACATCACCAAAACCTGCTACAACAGCAACTTTACCTGCAATCATAACATCAGTAGCACGGCGAATACCATCCACTAAAGATTCTCTACAACCGTATTTGTTATCAAACTTAGATTTAGTCACAGAATCGTTAATGTTTATTGCTGGCGTGTATAGGGTGCCATTTCTTTCTCTATCAAACAAGCGTAAAACACCCGTTGTTGTTTCTTCTGACAAACCATTAATACCTTCTGCTAACTCAGGATACTTATCAAATACCATATTTGTTAAATCACCACCATCATCTAAAATCATATTCAATGGCTTGTCTCCTTCAAACGAAAATAAGGTTTGCTCAATACACCAATTAAACTCATCCTCATTCATTCCTTTCCATGCATAAACAGGAACACCTGCTGCAGCTATTGCCGCCGCTGCATGGTCTTGGGTAGAGAATATGTTACACGAAGACCAGCTTACATCAGCACCTAATTCTATGAGGGTTTCTATCAAAACTGCTGTTTGTATGGTCATGTGTAAGCAACCAGCAATACGAGCTCCTTTCAGAGGTTTTTTGTCCCCAAACTCTTCTCTTAATGACATTAGACCTGGCATCTCTGCTTCAGCTAATTCAATTTCTTTTCTTCCCCATTCTGCTAGGGAGATATCTTTGACTTTATAAGTTAATTTTTCCACTTTAGTTTCCATTTGTTAAATTTTAGGGTACAAAAATACGAAATTAACTCCTCATTTTGACTTATATTGGCCTTTCGATGACAGATTTTTTATTTTTAAAAATTGAAGCTCAATTTCAGTTAATAATTGAAGGTGTAGATGAGCTATGTTCATGGGATAAAGACGTTAATTCTTTCAGCAGTAAAACCAAAAGAGAAAGAGAAAAATTGGCCACTCAAAATTTGATAAAACAACTTTACCCCAAAGTCTGCTTATCACACAACTCATACGGTGCACCGATTTTGTCTAATAAAAAAGCCATTTCATTATCTCATTCCAAGGATTTTTTAGCGTGCATAATAGCAGAGAACATAGCTGCAATTGACATTGAGCCCATAAGTGAAAAGGCATTTCGACTAAAAAATAAATTCTTGAGTGCCGAAGAGATTGCACTAGCAAAAAATGAGGATATAGCAACTCTTATGTGGTGTGCTAAAGAATGTTTGTATAAAATACATCAGAAAGGCAAAGTGAACTTTTCAGAAGATATAATCCTATATAGCATTGAAAAGAACACTATAAAATGTTCTATTTTTGAACAAGATTACCAATTGAAATATGAAAAATTTAAAGAACATTGGCTAGTGTATTATTTTGATTAGTTACATTTGCAGCGATGAATATTTACAATTACATAACATCAAATAAACAAAAAGGCAACAAATTGTTTGCGGTTTTAATTGACCCTGACAAACAAAACAAAGAAGAATTACTGGAGCTTATACAAAGATCTGTACTAGCTAAAGTAGATTTAATTTTTGTTGGTGGAAGCCTTTTAACTAATGGTAGTTTTGCTCATTGTATAGAAACTATTAAATCTAATTGCACCATTCCAGTAGTGATTTTTCCTGGAAACTCTATGCAGGTCAATAAAGATGCTGATGGTATTTTATTTTTATCCTTGATTTCTGGAAGAAATCCAGACATGCTCATCGGCAATCAAGTTATTGCTGCTCCTATCCTTAAACATTCTAATTTAGAGGTGCTATCTACTGGCTACATTCTTATCGATAGCGGCAAACCAACTACGGTGTCCTATATGAGTAATACCACGCCTATACCTCATGACAAAAACGATGTAGCACTTTGTACAGCTATGGCTGGTGAGATGCTAGGACTTAAACTCATTTTTATGGATGGTGGAAGCGGCGCCACAAACCCTATTTCTGAGTCTATGATTAGTATGGTGAGTCAGTCTTTGGACGTACCCTTAATTATTGGCGGTGGTATTTGTAGCGCAGAAAAAGCAGTCGCTAATTGCCAAGCAGGAGCAGATGTTATTGTTGTTGGCAACAGCATAGAAAAAAACCCTAACCTTATAGAAGAAATTGCTCAATCTATCCACCAATATAATACCATGAAAAACAATGAAGTGCTCAGTAGAAATTAGCATGTACCCTCTCGACAACAACTACATCAATCTGATTACACATTTTATTAAAAGCCTCAGAAAACATCCATTCATCACATTAGAAACTAATGGCATGAGTACACAAGTGTTTGGCGATTATGACAATGTAATGTCTGCCATTAATAAAGAGATGAAGAACAACTTTTTAATGCAAAACAAAGTAGTCTTCAATATGAAAGTCATTAATGCCCATTTGCAAGAAAAGCCTAGCTTTTAGCTAATGAAAAAAGTGGTTGTTATAGGCCCAGAATGCACTGGGAAAAGTAGTCTTACAAAAGCATTAGGACAGCATTACAACACCGCCATCGTGGAAGAGTGCGCTAGAGAATATATTGACCATTTGGAGCGCTCATACACTCAAGACGATATTCTGAATATTGCCAAAAAACAAATAACACTAGAAAATACTGCAAAGCCACAAGGCGACTATTTATTTTGCGATACAGACCTCATCGTTTGTAAAGTATGGAGCGAATTCAAATACGGCAACTGCCATCCTTGGATTTTAGAGCAAATACAAAATCGTTATTATGACTATTATCTGCTGTGTGACATCGATTTGCCTTGGCAAGAAGACCAACAAAGGGAGCACCCAAATCACCGTCAAGAACTCTTCGACATCTATGAAGGCGAACTTAATAAGCTCAACAAACCCTACTCTATTATCAGAGGTCAAAACAGACTCGAATCTGCAATTGAAATTTTAGACTATTTAAACAAATAGTCTATAAAAAATGGTAGATTTGCCCTGTCTTTACGGGGTGCCTTCACAGGCTGAGATTATACCCATCGAACCTGCCAAGGTAATTCTTGGAAGGGAAGGGAGTTTAACATAATTATCCGACTGCAACTCCGTGCAGTTGGTAGTGTTTAACGCAAATTATCTAAAAGATGAAAATCAAAACTATTTTAAGCTTGAGCCTACTGCTCACTAGCTTAACGCTATCTGCACAAAATGCCGATACACTCATTATTTATCCGGAACTTCAAGAAGTAAAAATTAAGGCCTTGAGAGCTTCCCAACAAACACCCATGTCATTTACCAACATCAACAAAGAGGAGTTGGAAGAGCAGAACTTAGGGCAGGACATCCCTTATATGTTGTCACTAACCCCTTCTGTAGTTACCACCTCAGATGCTGGGGCAGGGATTGGCTATACTGGTTTTAGGGTACGTGGTAGCGACCCAACACGAATCAATGTGACCATTGACGGCATCCCACTAAACGACCCTGAATCGCAAGGGGTATGGTGGGTCAATATGCCTGACTTCACTTCATCGGTCGAAGATATTCAAATCCAAAGGGGTGTAGGCGCATCAACCAATGGAGCTGGTGCTTTTGGCGCAAGCGTAAACCTAAAAACGCAATCGCTAAGAGCAAAACCCTATGCTACTACAAACAATACAATAGGATCGTATAGCACACTCAAAAACAATATTGAATTTGGCACAGGGTTGCTTGCCGATAAATTTACCTTAGACGGTAGATTATCAAAAATTAGCTCTGACGGCTACATCGACCGAGCTACCTCTGACCTCAAATCGCTATACCTTTCTGGAGCTTACTATGGCAGTGATGACATTCTTAAACTGAGCGTAATTTCAGGAAAAGAAAAAACCTATCAGGCATGGAATGGAGTACCCCTCTCCTATTTGGATAACGATAGTCTAAGAACTTTCAATTCATACACTTATGAAAACGAAACAGACAACTATTGGCAAGACCATTACTTATTGCATTATTCCAAGCAAGTTGACAAAGATGCTAGTTATAGTTTAGGCTTACACTACACAAAGGGCAAAGGCTACTATGAGCAATACAAAAGTGGTGAAGACTTTGCCGACTACGGATTGAATAATGTTACCATTGGTAACGACACACTCACTGAAACAGACCTCATTAGAAGAAAATGGTTAGATAATGATTTTTATGGCGCTATATTTTCTTATAACAATTCAGCAGATAAACTAGACTATACCATTGGTGGTGGGTGGAATACTTATGACGGCAGACATTATGGTGTTGTCCGTTGGGCCGAATATGCTAGCAACAGTACAATCGACCACATATATTATGACAACGATGGTATTAAAACGGACTTTAATGTATATGCTAAAGGGTTGTATAATTACAGCGATGACATCACCATTTATGCTGATTTGCAGCACCGCCAAATTGACTATTCTTTTTTGGGGAAAGATGAAAATGGTGCCCAAAGAAACGACACTGTAAATTTTGAATTTTTCAACCCTAAATTCGGTGCTTTTTATCAAATCGATGCTAACTCTTCAGCCTTTGCCTCTTTTGCTATAGCAAACAGAGAACCCAACCGTGCGGATTTTGTAGAATCTTCTCCTAACTCAAGACCATTACACGAAACTTTGTACGATACAGAACTGGGTTATAAATTAAATGGTGACAGGTTTGCTTTCTCTGCAACGGCATACTATATGATTTATGAAAACCAACTCATACTGACAGGTAAAATAAACGATGTAGGCGCATATACTAGAGAAAACGTGGACTATAGCGAAAGAAAAGGTATAGAACTAGAAGCTGCCTTTAAAATCATTGAAAAGTTAAACTGGTCTGCTAACGCATCGTTTAGCGAAAACACCATTGCTCACTATACCGAATATGTAGATAATTGGCATACTTGGGGACAAGAAATTAATACTTATTCCAACACAACTATTGCATTTTCTCCTGATTTGATTTGGTCAAGTAAGTTGGACTACCAATTCAAAGATAATATCGACTTGCAATTCATTTCAAAATATGTAGATGAACAGTATATTGATAACACCTCAAGCGATGACAGAAAACTTGATTCCTATTTAGTTCATCATGCAAGAATGATATGGAACATAAAAAGTCAGTTATTCAAATCGGCAAAATTAAGCTTTCAAATCAATAACCTATTGGATGAAAACTATGTCAACAACGCATGGATTTACCGCTTCAAATCTGACGGCTACGACCCAAGACCTGACGACCCATATGTAACGGCTAATAGTGATGGCGGCTACGATATGGCAGGATATTTTCCTCAAGCTAAAAGAAACTTTTTATTGGGACTGACACTCGGCTTTTAGAGGCTAATATAAATTCTACAATCACGCCCTTTGATCGAATTGAAGGGCGTGATTATCTATAATAGATATACTTTTTTGAAGACACCTTTTCAGCATCGGACTCACAACTTTCTAAACTTCCACTCTCCCAATCCATATCGGCACCGTTTTGCAAATTATTAATGTAGTTTTTGGTATTGACAGCCCACCTTTCCCAATCGTAGCGATGTTTAAAATACCCGCCTCTAAACGACCAATATTTGCGGCCTCTACCTACTTTATTATTATGTAGATCCATATATTTATCACTGACTTTAGGGTTGGAATTTAAACGTTCATAAGTAGACATAACCATAGCAGAACCCGAACACCCCAAATACCTTCTCAACATCATACTCACATAGACATGCCTAAACGCATCGCCCCGACAGCCACTACCTAAAGCATTGGGAAAATAAAATTCTGCTTTTTGTTGAGCTCTAATCCTCGATTGTAGTATCCTAAAAACAGAATACTCAACTGCAATTGCTAAAGGGATAAGCATATAAGAGATGTTTACATCATTAATCCAAAATCGGCCAAAAGCGTGAAATGCACTATCCATTTGACTCTTATTCAACTGAAGTAATGCTATGTTATCCCAAACACTCAAAGCAACCACTTCTGAATGAGATAAATTCATATTAATAACCTCTTGTTCGTAAGACATATATGGCTGATATTCTTCAACCATTAAAGAAGAGTCCACAGAGTTGGTAAGCATACTATAATTAGTGACACTCTTAATATATTGGTTATAGGACTCCTCAAAATGTTCGGCTTCAACTTTTGATTCACGAGTCATTCCATCATATGCTGTATTTGGAAATAATTCAATTAATCGTTTCTCAAAATAGTGTTCCCTACTTTGCTTAAAATCAGTGGAATGTAACAAATCATACTCCTTTTCTATTATGTACAAATACGACAATGGAAAAGAAGGCAAATTGGTATTAAAAATGGGTTCTGGAATAGGTTCAATAGGATAATCTTTACTACAAGAAAAAAAAGACAATGCTAGACACAGCACAGCCATAAGGGTTAGCTTTTTTATATTAATAGGCTTTTAAAAGGGAAACTAATTTACAAAAAAAAAGCTATCTCAAAACCTCTAGACCTTTAGCCTTATCTAATTGCAATTGATTTTGTAAGTCATCAAGATTTTCAAAAAGGATTTCATCTCTCAAACGACAAACGAAATACACTCTAAGAAGTTGATCGTAAATACTAGAATCAAAGTCAAAAATATGAACTTCAACACTTTGTTGATTTCCTTTTACGGTAGGGTTGTTTCCAATATTCATCATTCCATTGTGCAATTGCCCTTTGACCTCAACATTAACGGCATAAACACCATCTTTAGGTATCAACTTAGTTTCATCAGAAATAGAAAGATTAGCGGTTGGAAAACCAATAGTTCTTCCTATTTTTTTGCCTTCCACAACTCGCCCTTGAAAAGAATAATTATAACCCAAATACTCAGATGCTTTTGAAACATTTCCAGACAAAAGAGCCTTGCGAATTTTGGTAGAACTGATACTAACATCATCGATTAGCTGGGCCGATATTTCTTCCACTTCAAAGCCATACAAAGGAGCGTATTCTTTAAGGTGTTCAAAAGAGCCTTCTCTATTTCTTCCGAAATGGTGATTATAGCCAATAACGAGCTTGTGGGTATGCAATTGGTTAACAATAATATCCCTTACAAATTGCATAGAGGTTGTACGTGAGAATGCTTTAGTAAATGGATGTATAATTAAGTGCTCTATTCCCGCTTCTTCCAGCAGTTTAATTTTTTCTTCCATAGTATTAATCAACTGAAGCTGATGATCTTCAGGAAAAAGAACCATTCGAGGGTGCGGAGAAAAAGTCAGCAAAACCGTTTCTCCCTTTTGTTTTTGAGCAATCTCTTTTAGGCGATCAATAATGATTTTATGACCAAAATGAACACCATCAAAAGTACCTGTAGTTAGGATAGGACGACTTACATTTTTGAACTCAGAAATGGAATGATATACCTTCAAATTTTGATTTCTATTTTGAATGTTAAAACCTTGTTCAAAAGTACTAATTAATTTATTGAATAAATCTTTGCGACAAACTAAATAATTCACGTATTTTTGCCCGAAATTAACATAGGATTTAAACCTATATTTAACTGAAATAATTAAGCATAACAAGATGTCACAGAATAAAGGTAAAATTTCACAAATCATCGGACCAGTTGTCGATGTTACTTTCGAAAACAACGAAGCAGGATTACCAGATATTTATGATTCTCTAGAGATAACTAAAGATAATGGTGTAAAATTAGTCCTAGAATGTCAACAACACATTGGAGAAGATACAGTTCGTGCCATTTCCATGGATTCTACTGACGGATTAAAAAGAGGCGTTGAAGTAGTCGCTACAGGCGCACCAATTAAAATGCCTGCTGGTGAGCATATCAAAGGACGTGTATTTAACGTAATTGGTGAAGCTATTGACGGTATGGAAAATTTAGACCGTGAGAATGGACTTCCTATTCACCGTGAAGCACCAAAATTTGAAGACTTATCTACTTCAACAGAAGTATTATACACTGGTATCAAAGTTATTGACCTTATCGAGCCTTATGCAAAAGGTGGTAAGATTGGTTTGTTTGGTGGTGCTGGTGTAGGTAAAACAGTACTTATTCAGGAGTTAATTAATAACATCGCCAAAGGACACGGTGGTTTATCTGTATTTGCTGGTGTAGGTGAAAGAACTCGTGAAGGAAACGATTTATTAAGAGAGATGTTAGAGTCTGGTATTATTGATTACGGCCCAGATTTCTTGCACTCTATGGAAGAAGGCGGATGGGATTTATCTAAAGTAGATGCCTCTAAAATGGGCGACTCTAAAGCGTCTTTCGTATTCGGTCAGATGAACGAACCTCCAGGGGCTCGTGCTCGTGTGGCTTTATCAGGACTAACATTAGCGGAATACTTCCGTGATGGTGATGGAAAAGGAAAAGGTCGTGATGTATTATTCTTCGTTGACAATATTTTCCGATTTACTCAAGCTGGTTCTGAGGTATCAGCACTTCTAGGTCGTATGCCATCAGCAGTAGGTTATCAGCCAACTCTAGCAACAGAGATGGGAACGATGCAAGAGCGTATTACTTCCACTAAAAACGGCTCTATTACATCTGTACAAGCAGTATATGTACCTGCCGATGACTTGACAGACCCTGCACCTGCAACAACATTTGCTCACTTGGATGCAACGACAGTACTTTCAAGAAAAATTGCTGAGCTTGGTATCTATCCTGCGGTAGATCCATTAGATTCTACATCAAGAATTCTATCTCCAGATGTAGTAGGTGATGAGCACTACGATTGTGCCCAAAAAGTAAAAATGCTTTTACAGCGTTACAAAGAGTTACAAGATATTATCGCTATTCTTGGTATGGAAGAATTATCTGACGAAGATAAATTGGCTGTATCTAGAGCTAGACGTGTACAACGTTTCTTATCTCAACCATTCCACGTAGCAGAGCAGTTTACTGGTCTTAAAGGTGTATTGGTAGATATACAAGACACGATAAAAGGTTTCAACATGATTATGGACGGTGAAATGGATCAATATCCTGAAGCTGCCTTCAACCTAGTTGGAACTATTGAAGAAGCTAAAGAAAAAGGTGAAAAAATGTTAGCAGAAGCTAAATAATTATTGACAGATGCAATTAGAAATTATCACACCTGAACACAAAGTATTTGAAGGGCAAGTAAGCTCCGTTCAACTTCCAGGAGTTGATGGTAAGTTTGAAATTTTGAACAACCATGCTCCTATCATTTCTACTTTAACAAAAGGCAATGTTCGAGTTATTGACACTAACAACAATACTGAACTTTTTGAAATCAATGGTGGTGTAATTGAAATGCAAAACAATAAGATTATTGTTCTTGCTGAATAACGTTTTCACTATTTGTAATTTAAAGAGGGCTACTTAGTAACCCTCTTTTTTTATGCTATATTTGGACGTATATGTTCGAGGACAAATTAAAAAATAAATTATCTGAAAGAGAGAAAAACAACTCTCTTCGTCAGCTAAGCATAACTTCTGGCTTGGTCGATTTTTGTTCTAACGACTACTTAGGATTTGCCCAAAAACAAAACCCTAATCAACAAGCGATGGGCAGTACTGGTAGCCGACTGATAAGCGGAAACACCCCATTGCACCTTTTACTAGAAAAAGAAATTGCAAAATGCCACCAAACAGAAGCGGCATTAATCTTCAATTCAGGATACGATGCTAATTTGGGCTTTTTCTCTTGTATTCCTCAAAAAGAAGATACTGTAATCTACGACCAACTGTGCCATGCCTCCATACGTGATGGCATACGATTAGGACTAGCACGTAGTTTTGCCTTCCAACACAACGATACAATTCAGCTACAAGAAAAATTAAAACAAGCTACTGGACAAGCCTTTGTAGTGGTTGAAAGTATATACTCAATGGATGGCGATCATTCACCTCTAGAAAAAATAGCTTCAATTTGTAAAACATACGACGCAAAACTCATTGTTGATGAGGCACACGCTTTTGGTATTTTTGGAGACAAAGGTCAGGGCTTATGCCAAAATATAGACACTTTTGCTCGTATATACACCTATGGAAAAGCATTAGGAAGTCATGGCGCCGCTATTGTAGGCAGTCAGTTATTACACGATTACCTACTCAATTTTTCTAGACCATTCATTTATACAACCGCCTTGCCCCCTCACGCTATAGAACGCATTAGCTGGGCATATCAAAATATTGAAAACACAGAAGAAAGAAAAAAACTAAAACAAAACATAGCATACTTTAAAGCGAATTGTAAAAACACTAAGCTTATAGAAAGTAATTCGGCAATACAATGCGTTCTTATTGGCGGTAATAGCCCTACTAAAAAAGCCGCTATACAATTATCAAAACACCATTTAGACGTACGACCCATACTACACCCAACCGTAGCTATCGGTCAAGAGCGTTTAAGAATTTGTCTTCATTCTTTCAATACTAAAGAAGAAATTTATAACCTTTGCCAACAAATCAATTCATTTCAATGAGGTATTTTGTAACAGGCATAGGAACAGAAATAGGCAAAACCTTAACTTCATCCATATTAGTCGAAGCTTTAGAAGCCGATTATTGGAAACCCATACAATCTGGTGAATTAGAAAATAGTGACACTCTAAAAGTAAAAGCCCTCATCTCCAATAACAAAAGCCAATTTCACCAAGAAAGTTATCGGCTTAAGGCAGCCATGTCACCACACGCTGCAGCCCAAAGAGAAAACATTGAAATTCAAACGGCTAATTGCACACTTCCTCAAACACAAAATCGATTAATTATTGAAGGAGCTGGTGGCTTACACGTTCCACTTAATGACACCGATTGTATTATCGATTTAATTGCTCAATTTAAAGCGGAAACCATATTAGTAAGTCAGCATTATTTGGGTAGTATCAACCACACTTTATTGAGTGTGGAAGCCCTAGAAAACAGAGAGCTAAAAATAAAGGGCATCATCTTTAATGGTGACGAAAACAAAGACACTGAAAATATTATTTTGTCTAAAACAGGACTTAAGCTTTTGGGGAGAATTCCGCAAATAGATAAAATAGATAAAAACAGTGTTAAAACAATTGCTCAACAGTTTAAACACATCAAGTAATGAGCATTTCTAAAGATGATAAACAATACATTTGGCACCCTTTCACACAGATGAAAACGGCCGAAAACCCTATTCCCATAGTTAAAGGAAAAGGCACACTACTTATAGATGAAAATGGCAAAACTTACATTGATGCTATTTCCTCTTGGTGGGTAAATTTACACGGACATGCCAACCCCTATATTGCTCAAAAAGTTAACGAACAAATGAGCGACTTGGAGCACGTTATGTTTGCGGGGTTCACTCATCAGGCAGCCACAAACTTATGTTCTAAACTGAGCACCTACCTACCTCAAAATCAAAAGAAGTTTTTCTTTTCCGGAGACGGCTCTTCAGCCGTAGAGATTGCCCTAAAGATGAGCATACAATATTGGAAAAATAAAGGCTTGAAACGTTATCGTATTTTGGCACTAGAGGGTGGATATCATGGCGAAACTTTTGGTGCTATGTCAGCAGGAGCTAAAAGCATATTTTCTGCACCATTTGAAAATTACTTATTTAAGGTAGAACACCTACCCTTTCCATCCGATGAAGAGGCTACGCTTTCAGCACTAAAAGAACAATTGAAAAGCGGAGAAGTAGCCTGTTTTATCTTTGAACCCTTAGTTCAAGGCGCATCAGGGATGCAAATGTATTCAGCCACAACACTTGACAAAATGATAGCCTTATGTAAAGAATATGAGGTTTTGTGTATTGCCGATGAAGTAATGACTGGATTCGGGAGAACAGGAACTTATTTTGCTTGCAATCAATTGACTGAAAGTCCTGACTTAATGTGTCTATCTAAGAGTTTATCAGGGGGAACCCTACCATTATCATTAACCACTTGCAGTCAAGATATTTACGATTCATTTTTAGGGGACGACCTCAGTACAGCATTTCTTCATGGTCATTCTTTCACAGGCAACCCTATTGGTTGTGCTGCTGCCATTGCTAGTTTAGAATTATTAGAAAAAGAAAAATGTCAGAAGAAAATCCAACACATTGCTACTAAGCATCATGAATTTGCTCATAAAATTTCCCAACATTCGAAGGTCAAAAATGTCAGGCAATGCGGTACAATTTTAGCTATGGATATTGTAAGTGATAAAAAAGGATATTCCAGTAATGTTAAGCAATTGCTCTACCAGTATTTTATTGATAAAGGTGTGCTACTGCGTCCACTAGGAAATGTGCTTTATATCTTACCTCCATACTGCATTACTGACCAAGAACTTAACACCGTTTATAATAGCATTTTTGAGGCCTTAGAAAAGGTCGAATAGTGTATCTTTGAACCCCATGCAACCTATACTGATAATAGCAAAAGCAAGTGTGTCAGCACTTGGGCACGAAAGAGAACGTATTTGGGCTCAATATCAGAGTAAAGAATCGGCCTTAACCATTTGTTGTTTTAACGATAGAGATACGCCAACAGGCAAATTAAATGCCGAAACAGAAAAGAAATTACTCCAGCTAAGACAAGAAAATAATCATTACAGAAGGTTAGATAAAAGTGTTTTATTGGGCATAATGGCAGGTCGTCAAGCCTTATCAGAAAGTCATTGGAACAATTTATCTGAGGTTGGTATAAATATGGGCTCATCAAGAGGCGCTACTCAACTTTTTGAAAAATATCACAAACACTTCATCGAGTCACCCAACGATAGAATGTCACCATTAGTATCGCCCACTACAACATTAGGAAATATTGCCTCTTGGCTAGCATTCGATTTAGGCACAAAGGGAGCGACTCTTTCTCATTCCATCACTTGCAGTACAGCATTACACTCTATACTTAACGCTTGTGTTTGGATAAAAAGCGGAATGAGTCAACGCTTCATTGCTGGTGGTAGCGAAGCACCACTTAGCGACTTTACTATTGCTCAAATGCGGGGCATAGGTATATATTCAAAGAAGACTAACGATTGGCCTTGTTCTCCACTCAGAATAAGCAAACAATCGAATACTATGGTGCTTGGCGAGGGCTCTGCCGTTTTTTGTTTAGAGAAAGATAAAGGTCAGAAGAGTCTAGCTAAAATCATTGGATTAGGCTATGCCACAGAGAAGATAGAACACCCCGCCTCATTATCTGCAGACGCTCAATGTATGCAAAAAAGTATGCTAATGGCACTAAAAGATAGTGGATTAAAGACAGTAGATGCTATAATAATGCACGCTCCCGGCACACTTCAAGGGGATAAGGCAGAAATACAAGCCATACAAAACATTTTTGGAGAAAAAACACCTCACCTTATAAGCACCAAACACCAAAGCGGTCATACTTTTGGGGCATCTGGCGGCATAAGTTTAGATTTAGCAATAGAAATGCTACAAAAAGAAGAACTGATTTCTTTCCCTTACGAAACGGAAGTAGAACAGAAACAAAAAGCACCAAAAAGCATTTTGGTTAATGCTGTTGGATTTGGTGGAAATGCAGTCAGTATTATAGTTCAAAAAGCAGATTAAAAACTATATTTGTTACACAAATGCAATCGATATGAATAAAAGTTGGACATTACAGGAAGTTTTAGACGTTTACAACAAACCTCTAATGAGTTGATTTATGAAGCAGCTCAGACTCATAGACAAAATCACAATCCACTTGAAGTTCAAATTAGCACTTTATTATCCATTAAAACAGGTGGATGTCCTGAAGACTGTGGCTACTGCCCTCAAGCGGCACGTTATAATACAGGCATTGAAGGCAATGACCTTATGAGCGTTTCACAAGTTAAGGCACAAGCCCTTAGAGCCAAAGCCAATGGCTCATCTCGTTTGTGTATGGGAGCAGCTTGGAGAAACATTCAAAACAACGAAGAATTCGATCAAGTTTTGGAAATGGTACAAACCGTCAACAACCTAGAAATGGAAGTGTGTTGCACTTTAGGAATGATGACAGAAGAACAAGCTCAACGCCTAGCCGATGCAGGACTATATGCTTACAACCACAATTTGGACACTTCGGAAGAACACTACAAAGAAATTATTTCTACTAGAGATTATGACGACAGGATAAAAACGATTGAGAACGCCTCAAAGGCGGGGATTAGCGTATGTTCTGGCGGTATCGTAGGCATGGGCGAATCTATTGAAGACCGTTGCGGAATGCTCGTCACTTTAGCTAATATGAATCCACAACCTAAGTCTGTTCCTATTAATGCGCTGGTAGCTGTTGAAGGAACACCACTAGAAGAGCAAGAAACAATATCTATTTGGGAAATGGTACGTATGGTAGCGACTACTCGTATTGTAATGCCTAAAGCAGTAGTTCGTTTGTCTGCTGGAAGAACTGAGATGAGTGACGAAGGACAAGCCTTGTGTTTCATGTCTGGTGCATCTTCCATATTTGCTGGGGATAAGCTACTAACCACTCCTAACCCAGACATTAACCAAGACATGAAACTCTTTGATATTTTGGGCATCACCCCTAAAGAACCATTTGTAGATGGTGAGCAACCTGTGACCAACGAAAACTACAAGAAATGCTTATCAACAAAAGGTAATGTTAAATGGAATAGACCCGAACATAGCATTGAACGCAACGAGAAGGCTAAAGCAAAAGCTAAGCAAGAAAAAAGCAACTTAACTACATCTTAAACAAGTCTTGAACGGCATCATAAGTAGACTTTAGCAATTCCTTTTCCTTTAAAAAACGAATAACTTTCTTTTTATCCTCTAGGCTGACTAAATCTAAATTTATATATAAGACTTTGTGTGTTTCTCTAAATACATAATCACCATCTTCAATAAAAACACCTTTTAATTTAGAAAGGCTTAATGTTTGGGACATATTATAGCCACTTCTTATACGATCGCCTTTAATATGCAAGTAAGGTTTTTGTAAAGAAACTACAATTATAACAAGATAAAGAGCTAGTAATACATCGAGCAGAAAAGGTTCGTCTACCATTAGAACAATTAACAAATAGAGAATAGATATAACAGCTAAGGCAATGAACCATTTCTTCTTGTAGCTCTTGGAATAATAAATTTTTAAGTCTTTACCCATAATTCTATAAAGATTGATTTTCAATAAAATTCAACAACTTCTTTCTGGTATCACTATCCACGAAGTTGAGTTTAATCATTAATTGATCATGATTAGTTCTGAAGACGACCTTTGATTCAGTAGTATCTATATCGACTAGCTCATTTATCTTTAATTTTTTGAAATAAAATCCATCTTGAATTAACTCATTATCAGTAATAGTCAATGTTGGTCTATTGACATACTTTAAGAAGATATAGAGCATATTCACAAAAAAGAATAGAAAAATAAACGATCGATTTAAAAGGATAAAAAATATCAAGAACGAAAAGGTAATACATAGAAAAGTAAAGCGGTATTTACTTGAAAAGTATAGGTTTGTAAGCTGATTCATTGTTTTAAGTTTTAAGGTTATTTATTTCTGATAGGCGTTAATCTTATAAGATAAAACTAAAGCGATAACACCGTACAAAACTCAAGATGTAAGCAAAGAGAGTAGATAATAAATGAATAGGTGAAGTAGTGTTAAAAGGGCTTCGTTTTTTCATGATTAGACGTCATTAAGTGTGTCAAATATAGCTAATTATTTTAGTTTAGAATTTCCTAGATGGCGCTCAGCATCTCTTACTGTCTTGACTTTCAGTTTTTTATCAAAGGCTTCTTGCAGCTTGGTATCGGTTTGATTGGCCAAACACAAAAGAACAAATAAGACATCTGCTAATTCTTCTCCTAAATCGGAGTTGTCGCTATCCTTATACGATTGTTCGCCATATTTTCTTGCTAT
>JAQWJZ010000002.1 GCA_029248105.1 Flavobacteriales bacterium | reverse complement strand
TAAATGATATTTTATGTTATGGTGATACAGCAGCAACTCTTTCAGTATCAAATCCTAACCCATCCTTTACCTATGAATGGTATGTGAATGGAGAACTACTTGCTAGTGGCTTAAGTGCCGTTTTACCTGCTGGAGACATTCAGCTTCGTGCCTTATCGTCGCCTAGCTGTTATACCAATTCTGAAACATTAACAATCTATCAGCCATCGCAGTTATCCATAATTCAAGAGGTTGAATCCGTGAATTGTAATGGTGACAACAATGGTTCAATCAGTATTGAGGCAAGTGGTGGTTTTCCTACCTATTCTTACAGTTGGTCAAATATGGGCAACTCTGTTGAAGGTTCTACAGATTTAATGGATTTAAGTGCTGGTATATATACGTTAACTCTTGAGGATGCTAACAACTGTGAGCGTCAATTTGATATAGAGATTGTTGAGCCTTTAGTATTGTCAGCAAATTCTACCGTACAAGATGTAACTTGTAATGGCAGTGATGATGGCAGTGCAACGGTATCTATAGCTGGAGGAGTATCTCCTTACTCTATAAATTGGCAGGGGGCAGATTCTACGTCTTTGTCAGCAGATACTTACGAGGTGTTAATCACTGACGCAAATAACTGCCCTGGATCGATCGAAGTTGAGGTAAATCAGCCAACAGCCGTTGTCGCAAGTTTTAATTCAAACCAAGTTCCATTTACGGCTTCTGCAACTGGAGGTACACCGCCTTACATTTTTGAATGGTTGTATTTTGGGAATTACCAATCAAGTGGAACTACTTTCACACCTACTGAGGATGGAGAGTACACTTTAGTAGCTATTGACAACAATGATTGTGAAGGCCGTAATCAAAGCACATATTCTAATACAGTAAGTGTTTCAGAATTAGATGGTTTAGAAGTGTTAGTTTACCCTAATCCAGTTAAGGATAATCTGATTGTTGAAGTGACATCACAAGGAGATGTATCAGATGATTACAACTTCAAGTTAGTAGATTATAGAGGTAGAGTAATCAGGGATGAAACATTTAAGAAACAAATTAAAATCAACAGAGATAATATTGCTAAAGGTTTTTATATAATAATGATTTCATCACAAGGAAAAAATTATAAGGAAAAGATATTGTTTGAATAAATAACTCAATCATTTCTTAACCCTAACCAATTTAAAGTTTAATTATGAAGTTTAATTTTTTATTATTTTTCGTATTCTCATTTTTATCCGTTCAGGCTCAATTAACGGTTGATAATGATGTTCCAAACGATAGTCCAATTTTTTTAGTTGATACTGTGTTACTAGGTGATGGGGTAGAAGCTTCTAATCATCAGTATCAAGGTGATTCTATTCAAATTGGTTTTTTCGATGGTTCTGCATCAAATTTAGGATTGAATAGTGGTATTGTAATGAGTACTGGCGACATTGCTATTCTTGATCCTACTTTTACAGGTTTTGCAGATTTTATTAATGTTGATCCTGTAGTTACTGACCCCGATTTATTGGATGTTGCCAATAGCGTCCCTGCATTGATTGGACAAAATTTTATAGTACAAGATATTAATGATGTTGCTGTATTAGAATTTGATTTTGTCCCTAGTAGTGATACAGTATCTTTTAGATACGTTTTTGGTTCTCAAGAGTATTTTGCTTTCGAGAATTCTCAGTATAATGACGTTTTTGGCTTTTTCATTTCTGGCCCTGGTATAACTGGTCCTTATGCAAGTCCTGCTGCTTTTCCTAATGGTAGTATCAACATTGCTACAATTGAAGATGATGCTGGAACAATCTTGCCAGTAACCATATCATCAGTCAATGCAACAGTTAATCCGGATTATTTTATCAATAATCAGGGATTAGAAACAGTTGATGATGCTGACGGCTTTACAATTCCACTAACTGCCGTAGCTGCAGTACAATGTGGAGAAACTTATCATATTCGCTTAGCTATTGCGGATGGTTCAGATGGTGGGCTATCTTCTTATGTTTTCTTAGAAGAAAATAGTTTTTCATCACCATACTTAGAAGTTCTTAATAATTTAGGTCAAAACTCCAATAATATAGAAATACCCTGTGGTACTGAAGTTACTTTATCAGCTCAAATGTCTGTTCCAGGAGATTATCAATATTTGTGGAGTAATGGCTCTACCGAACAATCTGTAAGTGTAGGAGAAGGTTCATACACTGTCGAAGTGACTAGTGATATCAATTGTGTGACTTTATCAGACACCTACAATATCGATGAACTAAATACTGTTGAAATTGATTTAGGAGATGATATATCAGTTTGTGAAGGTGAAAATGCTGTTCTTGAAATACAATCATTAAACGCATTAGCTCCCATAACTTATTCTTGGAGTTCTGGTCAAGATATAGATGAAATATCAGTTCCCGCAGGTACTTACTCATTAACTATTACAGACGCTAACGGTTGTATCGGTCAGGATGAAATAACAGTATTTTCAGTTGATAGACCTACTGCTGATTTAAATGGTGGTGGAGCAATATGTGAAGGGCAACCTTTTGTTTTACCTCTTGATGTTAATTTAACAGGTCAAGCACCTTTTTATATTTCATATACTAATGGAGAACAGCAATTTATTGATACAGCGATGTTTTCAAACCACACCATTAATGCTACCTATACAGGTAATTATTCTATCACATCACTAACGGATAACAACTGTTTAGGCTCTTCTACCGGATCTGCTTTAATTACTTATAATACATTGCCAAAATCACTAATTACTGGAGGAGAAACAATGTGTGACGGTGATAGTACCCTTATTAGAATAGATGTTGAAGCAGATGCATTACCTTATAATATATTGTTGAGTAATGGTAATTATTCAATTAACTTTAGTTCTTTAATGGATAATTACATGACAACCTATGTTAAAGAACCAGCTTCATATGTGGTAAACAAAGTTATTGACGCAAATGGATGTCAGTCGATAGAGAATGAAGGTGTTGCTCTTGTTGCATTTAAAGATTTTAAGAATCCTGAAATCACTTCTCATTTTGATTCTATCGTTTGTCCAGTAGATAGTGCTTTTCAATTAACTACTCTTACACCTAACGGACTTTGGACAGGTAAGGGTATGGGTTTAGATAATTATTTTTTGCCTGTAAAAGCTAATATGGGAACAAATTGGATATATTATAGCTTCCCAGAAAATTGTAATGAAACAGATTCTATTTCAGTAGAAATAGGCTGTGACCTTCAGATTTTTATCCCCAATTCTTTTACTCCAAATGGAGATGATGAAAACGAATCTCTTGTAGTTAAAGGAACTAATATATTAACTTTTGAAATGTCAATTTATAATAGATGGGGTGAATTAATGTTTTATACTAACGATATCAACAACTTTTGGGATGGCAAGTATAAGAATGCTGTTGTTCCAGAAGGGGCTTATTCTTACTCCTATAATGCT
This sequence comes from Flavobacteriales bacterium, assembly GCA_029248105.1. NCBI lineage: Bacteria > Pseudomonadati > Bacteroidota > Flavobacteriia > Flavobacteriales > Flavobacteriales bacterium. The sequence continues at coordinate 2,100 of JAQWJZ010000002.1, read as the reverse complement.
TATGGAAAAGATGCTCAGTTTATTAATAGAATGGGAGTAGTTAATGTGTTACATTAATTTTTTCTAACTTTGCATCTATGTATTGAACGATTTGTTTGGTACATTAACTAAGTTAATCCTTAAGCCATTGAATAATCTTTTACTTACAATAAGCATTTTTTTATGCAATTCACTTGCTTTTTGTCAGATTTCCGTTAATTATTCTGCTCCGTATGATGATGTAATTTTTTTAGTAAATGACGTTTTACTTTCTGCCAATCTACAAACTTCAAATCATGATTACAGTGGTCACCCTTTAAAATCGCCTATTTTAATGGAGAATTATCCAATATAGGTTTTAATTCAGGTATTGTAATGTCCACTAATGATGTTTCATTTATTGCTCCGGGTTTTGTTGGGCCTTCCGATTTTGTTAATCAAGACCCAAGCGTTACGGATGCTGATTTATTGACAATTGCCAATAGTGTTCCTGATTTAATCGGTCAAAACTTTCAAGTTTCTTCTGTAAATAATATAGCTATTCTTGAATTTGATTTTATTCCTTCAAGTGATTCTATATCTTTTAGGTATGTTTTTGGATCAGAAGAGTATAATGCTTTTGAAAACTCTATGTATAACGATGTTTTTGGCTTTTTTCTTTCGGGTCCTGGTATTTCAGGTTCTTTTTCAAGCCCTGCTAATTTTCCAGATGGTAGTATTAATATAGCTACTTTTTCTAGTCAAGAACCCAATTCTTTAAATGTTATATTGCCAATTACTATATCATCAATAAATAATGCCTACAACTCTCAATTTTATATTGATAATCAATCCTTACAATCTGTAAACACAGCTGATGGTTTCACAACCGTTATGACAGCAAGTGCAGTTGTTCAGTGCGGTGAAACATATCATATTCGCTTAGCTATTGCGCATGGGTCAGATAGTGGGCTAGCTTCATATGTTTTCTTAGAAGAAAATAGTTTTTCTTCTGCTGGTTTAAATGTGTCAAATTCAATAACTTTAGATACAAATTATTTGCAAATCCCTTGCGGTGATAAAGTCAATTTGACGGCAAATATTGAGTCTGGGGTAGACTACAATTTTTTATGGAGTAATGGTGATACTACTCAATCGATTTACGTGGGTGCTGGGAGTTATGCTGTTAAAGTAATAATTGATGGTTGTGGGATTGTTTCTGATACTATTAAAATAGAGGAAATACCTATTTCTATAGATTTGGGACAAGACTTATCCGTTTGTAAATTCGATTATATTGATTTAGATATTAAGCACATTCAAAGCGATAATTCACCATTTGCCTATCTATGGAGCAATGGATCGACTAATGAAACAATAAATGTAAAGGTTGGAACACATAGTATAAAAGTTACAGATTCAAAGGGTTGTATTGCAACAGATACTATAATTGTTAGGGAGCTTGATAGACCAACGGCTTATTTAACAGGAGAAGGAAATATTTGTGAGGGTCAAACTGAAAATTTACCAGAAATTAATGTTCAATTTACTGGTGAAGCACCCTTTCATTTTCTCTACTCTAACGGAATAAATAATTATTTAGACTCTTCTCAAATAATGAATTACTCTTTTACGGCTCATTCAATGGGAGATTATTCTATTAAAACTCTTGAAGATGCCAATTGCATAGGTTCGCCCTCAAATATTATAAATATCACTTCAACTTCATCTTCATCATTAATTGAAAGTAGCCAACAGCTATGTGAGGGCGATAGCGCTCTATTAACTGTTCACACTGAAGTAGATGCTCCTCCTTATAGTTTGCACCTTTTTAATGGCTCATTTAATCAAGTATTTGATGGTTTAACAACTTCAAAATTTCAAGTTTACGTAACAGATACAGCTCTTTACACTGTTAAACTTTTTGACAAATTTAATTGTGAGTCACAAACCAATAATGGTACTGCTTAAATTAGATATAAAGATCCTATTTTCCCCCAATTTATCACGTCATTTGATTCCGTATTGTGTCCAGTAGATCCACCTGTACTGTTGGAGGCAATGCCAGATGGTGGTGTCTTTAGTGGGAAAGGTGTTGGTTTCAATGGTTATTTTCATCCTGTAAATGCATTTGAAGGTGAG
>JAQWJZ010000001.1 GCA_029248105.1 Flavobacteriales bacterium | reverse complement strand
TCCAGACCACTTTCCTTTATGTTTAATTCAATTTATTAACAAATCCTTTTAATTCTTGAATTTCTAAAATTATATTCTGCTCTTGTTCTAAAATGGAGCCTTCGAGTTTCAAGATTTGATTTTCTAATTCTATAATTTTATTCTGTTTCTTTTTAGATTTGTTTAAATCATTAATTAACCATGCAAAGGCTATTAATTCAATAACAAGCAGAATAACTGTAAGTATAATTTGAGTATCCATATTAAATTTTTATTGAATAATTTTTTGTTAGATTCTTGTAAGAGTAATTTTCAAATTTCTGAAAATATATCGTATTTCTTATAGTCTATGATAAAAAAGATTTTACAATTAATTGCAACACTGTTGCAATTAATATATATTTGAAATCTTTTTAAAATTCTGATCATAATGAAATCAATAATCTATAAACCCGATAGTATTGGTTCTTTGGCAAGTTTACTCTGTTTAATACATTGTATTGCCACTCCATTTATTTTTATAACTCAAGCATGTTCAATGGCATGTTGTTCTGGAGCTCCAGTATGGTGGCAATCAATTGATTATATATTTATAATAATATCCTTTTTTGCAATTTTAAAATCCAATCAAACGTCATCAAATAAAATGATAAAAATTGCATTGTGGATAACATGGTTTTTATTTTTAATATTGATACTTAACAAAACTCTTGAATTAGTATACATAAATCAAAATGTCACCTATGTTACAGGTTTAGTTTTAGCTTTATTGCATTTGTTTAACCTCAAATATTGCCAATGTGAAAATGACAAATGTTGCACAAATTAATAATATAGGTAAAACATCATTTTATAAAAAAATGTGATTTTAAATTGTTTAAGACTATCGAAATTTTAATTCGAGATTCTTTGTACTGGCCAAATATCTTCATAGCCATTTTTCCATTTTTCTTTCTCTAATTCTTCATCATTTAAAAGGCAAGCGTCAAGTTCATTCTTTATTTGTTCTTCTTTCATATCCTGACCAATGAAAACAATTTCATTTTTCCTGTCACCAAATACTTTGTCCCACCCAGATTCTATATGATTTTGATTTTCAACAAATGCAGCAAATTGCATTCGGTCTCCGTACGGCATACTACTCCACCATACTCCGGCACTATCCGCCTTGAGCGATCCACCTGCTTGTCCCCAAACTAATGCTTGTTTAGGTCTAGAGGCAAGCCAAAACAATCCCTTGCTTCGAATAATATTTGTTGGAAATTTATATTCGATATAATTCCAAAATTTTTCTGGGTTAAATGGTTTTTTACTTCTGTACACAAAAGAACTTATTCCATATTCTTCAGTTTCAGGTGTATGATTTTCCTTATTTAGTTCCTCAATCCAACCTGCACTTTGTTCAGCTTCTTCAAAATTGAATAGTCCAGTATTTAAAATCTTAGATGTTTCAACTCTACTGTAGCTAGTCTCAATAATATGAGCTGAAGAGTTTAGCTTTTTAATAGCTGCTTTTAAAATACCAATATGTTCTTTAGATACCAAATCTGTTTTATTGAGAAGTATAACATTAGCAAACTCGATTTGATCAACAAGTAAATTGACGATGGTGCGATCATCACCTTCTATATCAGTGACCTTTCTATCGATTAATGTTTCAGGACTGCCAAAATCATTGAAGAAGTTGAAGGCATCGACTACTGTAACCATTGTATCAATATAACTAAACTTTGAAAGGTCGATATCGTTTTCTTCATCTACAAAAGAAAATGTTTGAGCTACAGGTACAGGTTCGCTAATTCCCGTACTTTCGATTAGTAAATAATCAAAGCGATTTTCTTTGGCTAAACGCTCAACTTCAATCATAAGATCTTCTCTTAGGGTACAGCAAATACACCCATTGCTCATCTCAACTAATTTCTCATCCGTCTTTGAAAGTGAATTTTCATTTTTTACAAGTTCAGCATCTATATTTACTTCGCTCATATCATTGACAATTACAGCGACTTTTAATTCTTCTTTGTTATGAAGAATATGGTTTAATAAAGTTGTTTTTCCTGAGCCTAGGAAGCCGCTTAGAACGGTAACTGGCAATTTATTTTCTGTAGATGTTATTGCTTGGGTCATTTAAAATATGTTTAAGAATTGTGATACTCAAAGTTTGCAAACTTAACAAAAAACGCAACATTGTTGCATTAAATAAAATTGTTTTATAGTACAATCCCAAAGTGATTAGTTAAAAGAATAATAGGGGAATTGATAGTTAAGACATTAATGGATTTGTGAAACAAAAAACAAAAAACGGAACCTTGTCTCAAATAGAGATAGGTTCCGTTATGTTAGCGTTCTTGGCCCTTAAAATATAAAACTCGTTCTAGCTTTTTTGGGCTGATTGTTTTATTTAGCTAGGGATTGTAGCGTTTTATACTACATCCTACTGCTTTTGTTTTTGCAACTTTTACTTCCTTATCGGCACTCATGTATTTTATGGCATCTTTTAAATAAAATTCTTTAACATCTGCTGACGACTCGTAATTATCATCAATAGCCCCTCTGTAAACCAATTTACTTTGAGAGTCAAATAAAAAAACATGTGGTGTGGTTTTAGCACCCAAAGCATTAGCAAGTTGACTTTTTTCATCTAATAAGTAATGATAGGAGTAGCCCATTTTTTTAGCATGTACCTGCATAGATTGGAAAGAATCCTCACGATCTCTTTTATTGTGATTTGAGTTTATATAAAGCATGTCAAAATCATACCTTCTACACATTTCTTCTATCATTTTATAACGATCTTCCCATGCGTCAACAAAGGGACAATTATTAGATGTAAAAATAATAATCAACCCTTTTTTTTCTAAATGCTGTGATATCCTTTGGTCTTGCCCATAAATGGATTTCATTTCGTAGTCTATAACTGATGTTGGAAATCTTTCACCAATCTCGAGAATGGGATAGTTTTGGCTAAATAAATTAGTATAGCTAAGGAATAATAAACTTGTTAAGATTATAATATTTTTCATAGTGTAAATTTACAAATATTTCTATAGAATTTTTTTTTTGAGTGATTTTAGTAAATCTCGATTCAAATTTAAGTAGTGATATTTGATTTTTTTTAAAAGTCTTAAATAAATACATCGTTTATGCTTTGATATATTATTCAATTTCGTAAAATTTGTAACTTATAAATAGCGTTATTAAAGCACTATATTATTATTAAACATATTTTTCAGCGAACAATGCTAAAATCCCAATCTATAAATTATTCTTACGACGGTGTATATCAATTTTCTTTTCCAGACATTCAATTACAAAAAGAAGAAGATTTATTAATACTGGGAGAGTCCGGTGTAGGTAAAACAACCTTGATTCAAATTTTAGCAGGCTTATTGAAGCCCACTTCAGGAACATTAGAATTTAATGGAACGAGTTATCATAATTTATCTTCCAAAGAGCTAGACCAATTTAGGGGCAAACATATAGGTATGGTGTTTCAAAGACCACATTTTGTGCGGAATATCAATATTTTAGATAACCTACTATTATCGCTGTATTTATCTGGAAACGTACAAGATGAAAAACGTGCTACTCAACTATTAGAGCAAATAGGCTTAGAGAATAAGCTTTATTGTAAGCCTGATGAATTAAGTATTGGCGAACAACAAAGAGCAGCTATCGCTTTAGCAGTGGTCAAAAATCCAGATTTAATTTTGGCTGATGAACCTACTTCAAGTTTGGACGATACGAATTGTGAAAAAATCACAAACCTACTTAAAGAGCAAGCCTCCACAACGAAAGCTCAACTAATAATCATTACCCATGACAATAGGTTGAAAAGTCAATTTAATAAATCCATTACATTATGAATATTAGGCGATTAGGTTGGCGAAATCTTTTAAGCAACCCTTTGAATACTGTACTTAGCCTGTTGCTAATGACTTTTGGAGTTGGTGTAATTTCATTGCTTTTACTGTTGAACAATCAAATAGAACAACAACTTCAATCTAATTTAAGAGGTATTGACATGGTGGTTGGAGCAAAAGGAAGTCCATTACAGCTTATTCTTTCCAGCATATACCATGTAGATAATCCCACTGGTAACATTCTCTATAAGGAAGCGAATAAACTTAATGAAAATCCATTGGTTGATTTTACTATTCCACTTTCTTTTGGAGATTCTTACAATGGATATCGAATAGTAGGAACTACACACCAGTACCCAGAATTATACGAAGTGAGCTTGAAAGATGGTAAATTATGGAGTAGAAGTCTAGAGGTTGTTCTTGGTAGTACGGTTGCAGAAATTCATCAATTACAAATCGGAGATACTTTTTACGGAACTCATGGTTTGGTAGAAGGGGGACATGTTCATGATGATTACGCCTATGAAGTGGTGGGAATACTTAACCCATCTTATTCTACATTAGATCAGCTTATATTAACCAATACTGAGAGTGTTTGGAGAGTTCATAATCACGAAACGATTGAAGATAATCATGATCATCATGATTGTGACCATGATCACGATCACGACCTCCAAAATTGTGACCATGAACATCACGATCACGACCACCAAAATTGTGATCATGAACATCATCCCGAACATAGTGAATTGGTTACTGAAAATTTTAGTATTCCAGACGATGCTATGATAACTGCTCTGTTAGTTAAGTTTAAAAGCCCAGTAGGCTTTATTCAGTTGCCAAGAAAAGTCAATGAAACAACCAACTTACAAGCTGCTGTACCTGCACTTGAAATAAGCCGATTAACATCATTGTTAGGTTTTGGTGTTCAAACTATAAATACTATTGCATTCATCATTATCATTGTATCGGGCTTAAGTATATTTATCAGTTTATACAATTCGCTGAAAAAAAGGCGTTATGAATTAGCCCTTATGCGAGTGCATGGAGCTACAAAATGGCAGTTAGTTAAGTTAGTCCTTCAAGAAGGATTGATATTATCTATTTTAGGAGCAATTTTTGGATTGTTAATCAGTCGAATAACGCTTTTCTCTATGTCTTTATTTGTTGAACATAAGTACGCCGTTAACTCCTTTCAGTTCAATTTAATTGCTGAAGAGTTATGGTTATTCCCAATAGCTTTGTTAATAGGCTTAGTGGCATCCTTGATGCCTACTATACATACATATAACATTAACATTCCTAAAACGCTTTCAAATGCATAGACTATTAATTTTAATCCTTAGTTTTTTTATAATTACTGCTTATTCTCAAACTGAGATAGACTGGGGAACATTAGCAGATGTTGAGTTTACTGATGTCTATATGGAAGAAGTAGATGAATATTTTTTGTATCCTCATTTTGGGTCGAGTGTTAGAGAATTGGCTGGTCAAGAAGTATTAATAAGAGGTTTTGTTTTGGCTATTGATCCTACAGATAATTATTACATTCTTTCAAAAGGTCCTTTTTCATCTTGTTTTTTCTGTGGTGTAGGTGGACCTGAAACCATTATTGAGCTAGAAATGAAGTCTAAAAAAGAGATTTTTATAATGGATGAAGTCGCCACTTTAAAAGGGACACTCAAACTTAACTCAGACGATATTTATCATTGTAATTACATCTTGCAAGATGCGGAGGTTTATTTAAGAGAATAAATATTTTTCACCCTTTTTTTCTTTGATAGACCTACCTTCATAATAACTTGAACTTATAAGTTCTTAAATTTCAAATTTGTATTAGTGAGTCCTTTGCTAATATATTTGCTCAATCTTTAATCTAAAAAAAAATTATGAAGAATTTATTTTTATCTCTTTTTATTTTACTTGGAATACATGCACAAGCACAAACAACATTATGTGAACAAACCTATACAACGGGTAATTATTATGTGTTTGAGGTAGCGATTCCAACAACAGGTAATGGTTTGCCTACCATGGCTCCATTATATGCTTATACTAACACAATACAAGATGTTTGGGAAGATAGTTGTTTTGGTGGTCCTTGTACTCATACTGTTTACAACGAGTATGGTGAAGACACAATTACAACCTGTATAGCTTACACCCTTACTGACTCGGAAGGTTATGTTGATACTCTTATGTGTTGCTTTTCACAATATTGGAGTTGGAATTCTGATTCATGGTTGCCTTTAGGTGGAGATGTTACTTCTACTTGGACATGTCCTCAAAATGCTATTGGCTGTTATGAAGTTTTTGACGGAAGTGGTGACTACGCTACTGAAGCAGAATGCATTGCTTCATGCGATTCTTCTGTAAACTGTAACGGTTCTATTGAAATTACAGAAGAAAATGGTCAACTTATAGCAAATGTATACGATGTGAATCTACCTGTGTCTTATGAATGGAGTAATTTAGAAAATACACAGACTATCACCCCTTCTGCTGATGGAGTATATACTTGTTACATTGTTGATGCTGATGGTTGTGATTATGTTACTACCTTCACTTATTTCAACTTCGATTTCTGTGATTCTACTTGGTACGATGCTGATTTCACAGAAGCTGATGGTCTTTGGGAAGTTACATTGTCAGGATACATTAATGAATCTCTAAACGATTTATCGGATACCGTAATACATAGTTTTACGGTTTCACCTTCAAATGATTTTATGTCACAATATGGCAGTGCTGGTTCTTATCCTCACTCTTGGTCTCCTGAGTTTGCTTTATCATTATCGACAGATGATACATTAACAATTTGTTGGTCTGCTGTAGTATATGCTGATGGATTAAATGCTTTTCCACAAGGCTATAGTGAAATGTGTAATATGGATGGTGAGCAAATGCTTTGTGATGTATGGTTTTGGGATGGTGAAGCTTGGGCTAGATCTACTTCAGGAACTTCTACTATTGGCGATTTGAATATGAATGATGCTAAATTACTAAAAGTCATTGATGCTTTAGGCAGAGTAGTTGATGAAAAATCGACAAATAAATTATTATTCTACATCTATGATAATGGTCTAATAGAGAAGAAATTCATTGTTGAATAGTGTAATTGATAAATTAATAACCCTAAAAAGCCCTCACAATAACTGTGAGGGCTTTATATTTTTGGAGTTTAATAAATGGTCTACTCTAACCTTTTGACCGATTGATAATAAGCCTCATTAGTCTTTAGGAGTTGTTGCAGTTGATTAAAGTTAATGTTGTCTATATAAATATTATTACGGTCAATATAAAAACGAATATCGTAAGTGTGCGAATAGCTATTTTGTATTGAAATATTAATGGAGTCTACAGCTTCTGGTGTTAAATTTTCTAACAAAACAGAAGAAATTTTTTTGTCAATTTTTTTTGAATTTGGGTAAATCAATTCAATCTTTTCATCATTCAGAAACTTAGAAATTTTAGCTACTGACAATCTATAATAATCATCTTCTTTTTCATTAATAAACATATAACCTCCCCAATTTTTAATTATCAGATTACTATCAATTTTTTTATTGTTAATAGATTGTGGTGAACAGACTACGGTATCTTTTTCAATAACGAAAGTTCCGACAAAATCAGGGTTAACAGCTGTTGCTGCTTTTAACATCTGTGGTTGGGGCTGTTTGAACCTTATTTTATTATTGTCTTGACAAGAATACAGAACAAATATTAAAAAAAATAAAAAATATCTCATACGTAAATATATGAAAATAGGAATGCCTTTAGTCGTTATCAATGTTAAATAAAGTTCTTTTCTTTGTGCTATGAGATATCAAACCTTTCAAGTAGATGCCTTTAGCAATAAAGTATTTGGTGGTAATCCTGCCTGTGTGGTTCCACTACTTGAGTGGTTGCCAGATAATGTGCTTTTGAAGATTGCACAAGAAAATGCAGTAGCAGAAACCGCCTTTTTTATTGACCAAGGTGAGTTTGTTCAATTGCGTTGGTTTACTCCTGACCTAGAAATAGATTTGTGTGGCCATGCTACTTTGGCTACTGCTTTTGTGATACACTCTTGTTTGGATTATCCATCAGATCAAATACATTTTAAAACGATGAGCGGTGATTTAACAGTTAATTATCGAGATAACTTTTATCATTTGGACTTCCCCTCTAGAAATCCTGAAAAGTCACAATTACCCAAGGAGATTAGTGAAGCCTTGAACATTCAGCCCAAATCAGTGTATAAATCAAGGGACTATATGCTGGTTTATGAAAATGAAGATGAAGTGAAAAACATAAAAATCGACAGACCAATTTTTGATAAAATTAACCTTGGTCATGGCGGGGTAATTGTAACAGCTAAGGGCAAAAAGGTAGATTTTGTTTCACGTTTTTTCACTCCTCAAGCGACCATACTTGAAGATCCAGTAACAGGTTCTGCACATTGTACACTTATTCCTTATTGGTCATCCAAACTGTCTAAGAAAAATCTTGTTGCTTTACAGCTTTCTGAAAGGGCAGGGGAGTTGTATTGTAAAGATTTAGATGAACGAGTTCTAATTGCTGGTCAAGCTGTGCTATATTCTAGTGGTTGGTTTACTATTTAAACGATAGGTATCGCCTTCATTCATTTCAAATTCATAATTCTTATATTTGTAAATCTCATTAAAACTCTTAACAATGACAAAATTATTTTATTTTACTCTAAGTCTTTTTATTTTAATAAGTGTTTCTTGTGAAAAATCCGAAGACATTACAACTGAAATTATCAGTAATGACGCTATTGAATTGCGTTCTGAACTTCAGCAGGAAGGATATATTGAAACTATTGTCGATTCTATAAACAAACAAGAGTGTTATTTTGAGGAATGGGATAAGACCGTTTTAACCCCCGTTTCTGGTTTGATAGAATTTCACGATTCGAACGACAATTGGGTTGCTTCTATAGATTTTGGTGATGGAAGTTGTGATCAATGGGCTGTTAAAACTTGGAGTGTTACGGTATTCCCTGAAAGTCCAGAGGGTGAAAATCAGTTCTCCGTTTTTGATTTTGTGAAAAAAGAAAAATAGAATTAAAATTAATCTCTATTATTTTTTATTTCAATCAAATTTAATCATTTGTAAAAACAAATTTTACCCTACTATTAATAGTTGTTGGCATGGTTTCAATATCTAAATCTCAGAGTATAGAATAGCCTGTATTTCAGCATATGGTACAACGATGAATTTTGACCAAATTGATGAAATTGTAACTTTCGATAATTCTGCTCCTTGGAACTTTTCGTCAGTAGTACCTAAATCTACTTACAGTATGTCTGTTCTACCAGTTGATTCATTCTCAATTGCAACAGATTATCCTAATGCAACTCATGTCCTCGTTTCTGAAAACGGAGAGTTTTTCTTAGCTTATAGTTCAGAGAGCCTAACATCTTATGGCAAGATTGGAACATCTACTGTTACTAATTACTCCACTCCATTAGTCTTAATGAATTATCCTTTTGACTCAAGTGTATCTCATAAAGATAGTGTGACTTCAACTTACAGAAAAGATAATTTGCCCTTACTCTATATTTACGATGACGGCTCTTTTGAGAAAAAGATTATTATCCATCTATTTGATTCTAGAAATTCGCAAGTTATTTTTTGGATAAGCCAATAAAAAATAACTTATTTTTGCACCTCTTTATTAAAATAGAGTTTTTAGATGATAAACAAAGCTTCAAATAATTGTTTAGGTAAACGCCTTAGTTTGATGAATCGCTATTTCAAAATTACGCAGTTTTACACTTTTGTTAAAAGCACGGCTTTTAAAGGTGGTATTATTGCTATCATTTTTGTTTTATTGTTGTTAGTTGTTGACTCTTTTATAGTTGATATTGGCTCTGTACTTACCAATTTAGTAGAGGTTTGTTCACCTTTGGTTATTTTTTCCATTTTTCTTGTTTCAGAATCTTTGTTGGGTTTGTTGCCTCCTGAAATTTTTATTGCTTGGGCATCAAAATCCGATTATTCAATTTTATTTTTATTCCTACTAGCTACCATTTCATATATAGGTGGAATCATCTCTTATTTTATAGGAAGCCGATTATTTTTAATTCCAGCTGTAAAAGATTACATAGAAGTAAAAATTGCCAAGCATATCGTCAACCTACGAAAATGGGGGGGCATTTTTGTTTTTCTGGGTGCAGTTTCCCCACTTCCACATTCAATTGTAAGTATGGCTTGTGGCTTGATCAAGTATAACTTCAAACACTACCTTTTGTGGTCCTTGTTCAGATATGTTCGTTTTTTGGTGTATGCCCTTGTTATTTTTCAGGTTTTTTAAAAAAAAATGAACGATTTCCATTGTTAACTAAGTGTTAATAAAACACTAATTTAAATATTATTTTTGCATAATTTATTTGAAAATAATCTAAACATTTAGGGAACTAACTAACTATTTAAATTAATGAATAATTCTAACGAATACGGTCAAGGTAGAAGTTGTGAAAAATATCAAACATCTGCCAAGATTATCTTTTACTTTTCTTTTATAATTTTTTTCGTTCTAATTCTATAATTAATATTCACCACTTGTGATTTAATTATATTACTATGGTTGTTTAATTAATAACAACCTTACTTCTGCTTTTAAGGTTTTGTGATTGTATTTCTAGAATATATACACCATTCTTTAAATCACCTTTTTGTATAATCAGTTTTTTCTGAGTTAGGTCATTATATTTTCTAACTATCCTTCCTCTTGAGTCTATGATGTTGATTTGTAATGTTTTGTAGTTAGATTTGGATAAATCTAATATTGCCTGATTTTTGAAGGGATTAGGGTAAAGAGAAATCATAATGTCTGCTGTTGGATTGTTTAAATCAACAGTATAATAAAAATAAATTTCATTGGTTAGTAAAGAGCAATTGTCACTATTGATTTCTAGTTGATAGTTACCATTGGATGGTTTTGTTAGTACGCTATCTGTTGAGTATGGGATACCATTTTGATACCACTGGTATGATATCTGATTAGTTGAAGAAATAATATTGGCATATATGCTGTTTTCATCGGTATAAATAGTTGCATCAATCAAGTTTTCACATTTTACAAAATGAGCTTTGAACTCTTGATAATCCTCCACACTTACAAAAAGATTGTTATCCTCTGAGATGATATTGTCAGCTAAATCTGACCAATGGGTAAATGAATAACCACTATCTGCAATTGCTGTAATACTAATTTCGCAGTTGTTAAAATAGATTCCATTCCATGGAAAACTATCAACTGAAATAGTATTTAAATTTATGCTTCCTGAGTTTGTTGGAAACACATCTAAGCTAATGTCATTCATTCCTTCCAAGTACAAGGTGTAGTCTAAAAATGATTGGGCAGTACTAACTCTTTCTCCATAATACTCTAGAATGTTATTGATGCTATTTTCCCATGCTGGTATAGAACTGATTGTACCATTTAAATTACCAGAGTTTTGCCATCTTTCTATATGTCTTGGCATTGCATCTTGCATGTCGTTTTTAATAATTTCAGTCTTATCTTGGGCACTTTCCAAAGAGAGAGAGGTGTTTATCAAATCAGCATATCTATTCGTAAATTGACATCTAAACTCTTCATTTTGCAATACTTTATTAAAAATTTGAGAATGTTGGTTAACATATGCAGGATTCATGGCATAAGCTAAATAGTTATCATAATAACTCTGCCCAAAATACCCTAAAGATCCATCCGTGTCGTATAAAACATAATTCCACTTTCCATCATCCGATTGAGGTCGCCACAGTTTTATGTTATTAGCTCCCCATGCTATACCCAACCAATCCATATTTTGAATAAAGGTCTGTATGATAAAATAGTCCATATAGTTATCTACATTCCAAATGGAAGAAAAAAGTTCATAAAATCCATTACTATTAGCGTTCTCATCCATTATTATCTGATAACTGTCTATAGCGTTTTCATCTGAACCGGCTAATACACTCCAAGCATTCATTAAATCAATGCTGTCGGAATTAAATCCGTAGTTATCTTCTATATAATGTTCATCAATTTTTTCTCTTATTCCATATACTCCCCAATATTCGCCATTTAAATAAGTAATACAGGGTTCGTAAGCCATATAATTGACATTAGTTTCACTAGCAATTCTTGAAATTATAGCATCTTGTATTTTGTCAGACCACGTATGTTGGCCACCATTTCTTAAGTTAAAATTATTATAACTTTCAATATGGTTTTTGGCAGGAATGACAGCTTCTTCTAATCTTCCTGTATATTTAGATTTAAAATCTAATCGAAATGATTTTTGTGGCTCTGCTCTTGACCATCCTCCATGAATTTCTAAGTCTAGACTTTCTTCTGCTTTTTTAGTCTTGTTACCATCGAAATATTCAATTCTAGAAAATTTTGACCAAGGTTGCCAAAAGTTACTACCATAATAGGGATAGTCTGGGCTAGGGTTAGGTCCAGAAACATATATTCCACTTTGTTCATTCCACAAGTTTTCTGGGTCGGTATGTATAGAAAAAACGGCTAATTCATGATTATCTTCTTCGAAAATGAATGTTCTGTCATTAAGTTTTGAAGGAAGATAGCCATAAGAAAACGACCTGAACGAAAAACTAGTGTTTGAATTGATATTAATTGGTTGAGTATAGGGTGTGTCATAAATTGTTGGTATGCTTCCATCTGTGGTATAGAATACATAAAAATTATCTTGATCTGAATCTGATATACTGATTGATTGTGGTTCAGAATACCATCCCGATTCCAAATCGATTATAGCTTCTTCAGTTATTCCTTGATAGCATAAGCTTTGTCCATTAAAATCATTGGGTGTGACATTATTAAAATAACACCATTGATTTGAGCCATCAGGAGATTTACCCATAGAAATTCCAAAATATAAATCACTATTGATATAAGTACTATCAATAATTTCATTTCCGTCATATAAGGCAATGGTTTCAGAAGGCGAAAGTTTAAAGTTTGTATGATAATAATCGTTTACACCATCGTTGAATTGTGTGTCTTTACCTGAAGAATAAAAGGTTATGATTGAATTGGGCATTAAATTCACATTAGGTAATTGCCATTTCTCAAGGTTGGCTAATTCATCAGTTAAAAAATAGCTAGAAAGGTTAATTTCTTGATTACTGCTGTTATATATTTCTATCCAATCAGTTTCTTGGTCATTTTCATCAAATATTCCTTTATGAGCTGAAAACTCATTTATGACTATTTGTGCAATAGAATTACTAGAAACTAAAATAAATAGTAATAAGAAAATACTTCGCATAATTAAATTTTAGAATCTTTGGCTTGCTCCAAACATAGGAATGACTGCCCCATCTGTAAATGAGGATATGACTAGTTGAAAGTCAAATGTTTTTGCACCAGCTCCATTTTTGGCGCTCACTCTATTTATTTTTCTGTAATACCTTAAACCAGGGCCGCCAAGTATGGTTGGTTCTTCATTGCCCATGTCCAAGAACCATGCTTCGAAAAGCAATGAGAATCTTCTCGATGTTCTTGTTACTCCACCAATATTAAGTGCTAATCTATCTATGGCGTCTTGTTCGCCACTTGATAAATTTTGTAAGTTATAACCTATACCTATTGATAAGTTATTTTCTTTGCTTCCAGTAGTTAGTACAGTATAAGGTAAATGTAATAATGAGTTATCATCTTCTCCTAAAAAATTAAATAAATCACCTACCCAAAAATATCCAAATGCTGTGTTTAAGTTCTCTTTTATTTCATGAGAATATTTCACGTTTAGGGAAGTAGGAATGCCAAATACTGTGGTTCCAAAACCAAAAGAAACGTTATCGGATAATCCATATTGCATTTGCCATAATAGCCAATAGGAGTGGCCAAAATACCCTTCACCTTCCTCAAGGCCATATGCAGAAGGAGAGAAGAAATAACGGGTGTCGTGCAAGTTGGGAAACCAATATTCACCATCTACAATGTTTTTATCATTAGCTTCATGAATTTGAGCAACCATTACTTGGGGTAAGTACACATCTTCATTAGATGAGTTTTTAATCCAAATATTTCCATCTTTTTTATATTCATATGTTCCAATTATTGTAGTTCCGTCTCTAAACTCAAAGATGTATTTTTGATTTTTCACTAGTTCTTGTAGGTTTTGAGCGAAAATCGAAGAACAGATTAAGGTAAAAATAATTATAATGAAAGATCTCATAATTTGTTAATAGGGAATATGATTCAAATATATGAATATTAAATTAGGTAGATTTTGAGTTAGCGAAGCATACTAACTTCTCCTTCAAAGAAATGTAATTTTCCTATCAGATCAATAACCTCAATTCTGTACGCATATACGCCATTTATGGCATTTTCACCATCCCATTGTGTGTTGATGTCGTTTGATGAAAAAACTATTTGTCCCCAACGGTTTAGTATGGAAATGGAAAAGCTGTCAATTCCATAACCTTTGCATAAAAATGAGTCATTAATATTGTCTCCGTCTGGAGTAAATGCATTAGGTATGAATAACTCAAATTCAGGATTAATAATGACTTTGTTACTTATACTGTCTTTGCATCCAAATTCGTTTTCTACATGTAGTGTTATTTCAAATATTCCAGCTTCCTGATATTCATGGTATGTATCCATTTCAAAAGAAAGATTAGAACTATCGCCAAATGACCATTCGTAGTAATTAGCAAACAATGATTGATCATTGACATAAACAGTTGGTTCAGATATAGATGTTTCTCTTGGGTATAAGCTAAATTTGGCTAGTGGTCGATTTTTTAAAATGAGGTTAAATTCTCCTGAGTTTTCACCCTCGCAAAAAGCATCTTTTAGATTCGTGATTTGATAAAACCCTAAACCTGAAATTGATATTGAATCCTCTCCAGAGGAAAGATTTGAAAAGCTAGAATACAGCTGATTATTTAAATTCAAATTATATGACAAGGGATTATTTCCAGATGAGGATATGTTCAAAGAAATACTACTATCTGGATAGCATAAAAATTCATCACTCGAAATAGTTACTCTAGGGATTTTATTCAAAATAAGTAATGAAGTGTCTGACCAATAACATCCCCCTAGCTGGCTTCTGAGATACAGTGTTATTTCCTGATTGTCTATGTCTTCACTACTATAAATGTATTCTGTAATAGATTGATCAGTATTCTCAAAAGTGCCTGATCCACTTGTACTCCATAGGTATGATGTAGCGTTTGAAGAATACCCTTCAACTTCTACAATTTCATTTTCGCAACCGAAAGTAGTATCTTCTAAAATATTAACGTTGGGTTCTTCAAAAAAGCTTATACTAACAGATGAGCTTGATTCACAACCGAATGAGTTTGTTTCGTGCCAAACAAATGTGTTGAGTCCAAAGAAATTATTTAAAACGTTTGTTGACGCTGAATTTGGCGATGCTAAATTAGCGTCTGTTGCTGACCAATATCCTAAGTTGCCATTATCATTGGCTTGTAGTTGATACTCTAATCCGCATACATTTTCATCTATTCCAGCATAGGGTATTGGATTAGGGTTAATTAAAACTTCTATAGTATCACTATCAAAACAATTAAAGTTGTTATTAGCCGTCACAATGTATTCATTAAGACCCACGTCTGGCACAAAAGAAACATTATTTTGTATGCCATTGTTCCATATGTAATTTATTCCGCCACTTCCGTTTAGAGTAACATTTTCTCCATAACATAATTCGATGTCATTACCAGCGAAGATAGTTGGTAGAGGGTATGTGTTTTGTGAAATTAAAGTGGGTGTACTTTGACAATTGTTTACAGATGTTTCTGTTACAAATACAGTTGTTGTTCCTAAGTTAGAAGGGATTTGATAGGTGTCCGATTGTATTATGAGTGATGTTAAGCTAGAATCGCTATACCATTGAATACTGGAGTTAAAATCAGAAGGTAAAATTGATATAGGAAGTGCTTGTTCTCCTATGCAGTAGTCGTAAGAAGTTATGGTATTGGGGTTGTTAGGAATTGGAAAAACTTCTACAATTTGTTGACTATAATTTGGACATGATGATAGGCTTCCTAATGTGTTATATTGTACTGTGTATATACTTTCTGGTGTTGTATTGCTAATCTCGCCGTTAGTACTGTCGATATATGCGCCATTGGGGTTAACACTTAATGAGAAATGACCTCCAGTAACTCCAGAAATTTCGGCAATATTATTTTCTCCAAAGCAAAAATCGTCAATTGTAAAAGAAGCATCATCATAGTCAAGAGCTTCTACATTTTGAGTTAGAGAGTCTGGACAAGCTCCATTAGTTTTATACATAACTTGATAGCTAATTCCTGTTGTAGTATTTGATAATTCGCCATTAACAGGATTTATTATAGCGCCATCGGTCGAGTTTAGTAGGGTAAATGTTCCGTTTTCTAATCCTGTGACTATAGCTGTGTTTGTAGAATCTTGGCAGAAATTTGAAATAGTAAAAGACGCATCATCTTTAGGAATAATAAAGAGATTAAGTGTGTCAGAACGAACTTCACATTCACCGATGTCACCAGTCAATATATAAGCGCCACTATCAATCAATGAAACACTTCCCAAGTCGTAATTGTTTCCGCTTGCACTAAATCCATTGGGTCCTTCCCATATATAATTAACATTAGGTAATGATTCACCGCTAAGAACAATAGATTCGCCATCACAATACGATTCTGACGATGTTGTGATTTCGTGTTTGAACGTATTAAAATTACTAAAGTAACCGTATCTGCTAGAGGATGTTCGACCCATGATTATACCAACATGAAAATAATCAGAGCTGTTTGTAATGTTAGAGTTTTGTAAAATCTGTACGAAAGTAGGATCGGAAATAGAAGCAAACTTCCATTCTCCACCAGTGTTGGGAACATTATTAAAATCAGAAGAAGTAATAAGGTTAGTATTTCCGTTAAATGAAAAATTACCTTCTCCACCTGATTTAACTAATAAATTTAGTTTGAAAAAGGGGTTGTCCCCTGAACGTATAAACGAAACGTCTTGAGAGCCAGTACAATTGATAGTCGGTAGGATAGCTCCACATACTTCAGAGCCATAGCCTGTCATGTGTAAGGCAATGACAGGTTTAGATGCAGAAAAATAGATGGAACTATTAGACAAGCTTAATTCATAAGTTTCGCCAGCATCAATATTATCAACAAGTGTTGTGCCAGAAAAAATATCTGTATTGTCTTCTGAAGCTGTAATATAAATTTTATCATCAGAATTTAATTGACCCTTAATAGCTATATACTCTTGCCCCATCTTATTGATAGGGATAATCTGATCGCCTAATAAGTCATAAGCCAAGCCCCCGTAATACGAGCTTCCTAAAATAGAATCATCGCTAACTGTAACAGAAATAGGTTTATTACTTGAAATGTATGTTCCGCTAGGTCGTAGATAGGATAACGTACTTGCAGATCGTAGCGAATAAGTCTGGCCTTTATTTAGATTTATGGTAAACTCTGTATTAGCAGGGTGGCCTACCAAACTTTTTGTTGGTGTAATTTGAATAACTGTATTATCTTCAGTAGCAACGATATCTATGCCAGCTTTACTTTCAGTATAATAGCTATTTACTAAGTCTTGAAATGGGGTGTAAAACTCTGTTCCTAAAGCGTTATTTCCTTTTAGAGAAAACAAATCAGGATTGTTAATAGAAGCCTCTTCGTAGTATGCAGTCACAGGTGTGGTGGAGCTGATATATAATCCGTAGTTAAGAACTGAATTAACAGGCTTGTTCTCAATCATATCTATCCAAGGGGTTAAATCTATGGATTGAGCATCATTTGCATTTAGATTTAATGATTGAGTAGGGAAGAGAGCATTAGCAGGTTGAGATATTGTTATGGTGGCAGGACTATCAAAAGAGGCAAAACGTAAGTATATAGGTCTATCATCATGCCCTTGCCATACTTCAGGAGCAACAAACCAAAAGGCAGTATCAATTTGTGCATTTGTTTTTAAAACAAATACATTAACAAAGATGAAAATAAAGAGAAAATACTTTTTCAAAAAAACTTGTTTAAGCTTAGTATGATTTTTACAAATTTACAAAATTCATCTTTATATATTAAACAAGATTATAAAAAACGATTTGATTTACTGCCTTTTAATTAATAATATTGATTAGTCAAAAAAATAAATAAATGAACACGATTAATAGTTTAGCAGAATACCATTCTGAATACAAGAGAAGTATAGAAGATCCTGAACGTTTTTGGGAAGGCATTGCAAACAGTTTTGAATGGAAAAAGAGGTGGGATAAAGTGCTGGATTGGAACTTTAACGAACCTAATGTAAAATGGTTTGAGGGAGGACAGTTAAATATAACCGAGAATTGTTTAGATAGACACCTGAACACTCTTGCTGATAAAGTGGCTTTTCATTGGGTGCCTAATGATATCAACCAAAAAGGAAAAGAAATTACCTATAAAGAGTTGTATTCAGAAGTCTGTAAATTTTCTAATGTTTTATTGAAAAATGGAGTCAAAAAGGGGGATCGTGTTTGTTTATACATGCCCATGGTTCCAGAGTTAGTGATTGCAGTATTGTCATGTGCACGAATAGGAGCTATACACTCTGTTGTATTTGCTGGTTTTTCAGCTCAGTCCTTGTCCGATAGGATTAACGACTGCAATTGTAATTTAGTGATTACAGCTGATGGTGCTTACAGAGGTGCAAAAACTATTGATTTAAAATCAATAGTAGATGAGAGTCTTGAAAGCTGTTCCTCTGTCGATAAGGTTATTGTTCTTGAGCGTACAAAGGGAGAAGTAGATATGAAAGAAGGTCGTGATTTGTGGTGGCATCAAGAAATGCAAGATGTTTCAGTCATTCACCATGCTGAGTCTATGAATTCAGAAGATACATTATTTATTCTCTATACTTCTGGTTCTACAGGTAAACCTAAAGGTGTAGTTCACTCTACGGCAGGTTATATGGTTTATGCGGAATACTCCTTTAGAAATGTATTTCAATATCAATCCAATGATATATTTTGGTGTACTGCTGATATTGGATGGATAACAGGTCATTCATATATTATATACGGTCCGCTTTTGGCTGGAGCTACAAGCGTTATGTTCGAAGGAGTGCCCACCTATCCTGATGCCGGAAGATTTTGGGATATTGTGGATAAATACAAGGTCAATATATTTTACACAGCACCGACAGCAATACGTGCTCTACAAGCAAAAGGCTTAGAATATGTAAAACCATACAAGTTAAATTCTTTAAAAGTTTTAGGAACAGTTGGAGAACCCATAAATGAAGAAGCTTGGCAATGGTATAATGAAGAAATAGGCAAGGGCAAGTGCCCTATTGTAGATACTTGGTGGCAAACGGAAACAGGT
The DNA here is from genome assembly GCA_029248105.1 of Flavobacteriales bacterium. NCBI lineage: Bacteria > Pseudomonadati > Bacteroidota > Flavobacteriia > Flavobacteriales > Flavobacteriales bacterium. The sequence goes on along the minus strand of JAQWJZ010000001.1, from coordinate 1,328 downwards.
GGAATTCTCATTTCACCATTAGCTGGTATTACACCTTTAAAGCCTACCTATGCAACACTGCCATTACCTGGTGTTCAAGTCTGTTTAGTTGATTCAGAAGGAAATGAAATTGAAGAGAATGGAATTTCAGGAAACTTATGTATTAAATACCCATGGCCTTCAATGATAAGAACGACTTATGGAGATCATGAACGTTGCAGACAAGTGTATTTTTCTGCATATTCTGAAAAGTATTTTACTGGAGATGGATGTAAAAGAGATGAAGACGGTTACTTCCGAATAACAGGTAGGGTAGACGATGTTATTAATGTTTCAGGTCATAGAATAGGAACTGCTGAGGTAGAAGATGCTATAAACACTTCGGAAAAAGTAATTGAGTCAGCTGTTGTTGGTTTTCCTCATTCAATAAAGGGTCAAGGTATTTTTGCTTTTGTCATTCACGATAGTGTTGATATTGATAAAGAAAATTGTATTTCAGAAATTAGAGATCAAGTAAGCAAGGTTATAGGCCCTATTGCAAAACCTGATCAAATTCTTTTGGTTGATGGTTTGCCCAAAACACGATCAGGCAAAATTATGAGGAGAATTCTTAGGAAAATTGCCTCTGGCGAGTTTTCTAACATGGGCGATACAAGTACCTTACTTGACCCAAGTGTAGTTGAGCATATATGTCAATTGTATATGGATAAGAACTAATACTTTATTTAAGATTATAAAAAAAGCCCCAAGTTTTTAGCTTGAGGCTTTTTTATTATTGAGGACTAAATTTATTGTAGAATAATCTTTTTATTAATTCCACCATTTTGAGTCATTATCTCTAAGAAATAAACGCCTTTTGGCTGTGTATTCATATCAATAATTTGTGTGTATTGACCTACAAAGTCTGTTAATTCTTCGGTAAATACTTCCTTGCCAATCATGTTAACCACCTTAACAATCATCGTTTGAGTTTCCTCAGAAGTAAACGTAACGTTAAAGATGCCTCTTGATGGATTAGGATACACATCCAAGTTAGCCACAGTACTGTTCTCTAATCTCGCTCCGCCTAAAGTATATTCAACTGGCTGTGAGAAAATAGTTGCCCATGAAGTACCACTAGTACCACAAGCACCACGGATTCTCCAATAGTAATCCCCAGCAGTCAAACCAAACTTAGTCTTAGAGTTATCCGAACCAGCGATGTTGTTCCATGCCCATACTTGACCTGTAGTGACGTTAGTCAGCTCCAAGAAGTAATGGTCTGGAGCACCACTTTCTGGCGTATCCCAAGACATAGTAATCGCTGTCTGTGCACCGTTGGCACTAGTCGATAGGTTGGTTGGCATCTT